>JAUVOA010000099.1 GCA_030599445.1 Atribacterota bacterium
ATCAATGCTCACCGAAAGGAGTTTTTAAAGAAATCTATACTTCGTATGGGTAGGAAGATATCTAAACGATTAGGATATAATGGGAAAATAAAATGAATGGGGAAAAGAAGTAAAATTTTTAATAGTATTAAGTGTATCGATATTTGTAATGCTATTGTACTATAAAAAAGTGATTTTTTGTAATTTTTGTTTATATAAAAATAATTTTAATTGTAGAGTATTTTAATTTGTAAAAAGGAGGGAAGAATTTATTATACTTGAACTTTAGTTATTTACTTTCATATTTAGTCTCATAATTAGTACGTAAATATGGTCGAAAGGAGAGGGTGAAGAAATAGACCATTTTGTTAATAAAACAAAAAATAAAGAAATTTTTAAAGGAGGAAATTTTTAATGTTCAAATCTAAAAATATTTTATTTTTCGCATTAACTATTGTTTTAATTATGGGAATATTTAGTTTTAGCTATGCTGCAGATCCTATTTTACTCGGTGTGTCGATACGATCTTTGGCCAACCCTTACCATGCAGCACTTGGCGAAGGTGGGAAGTTATATGCTCAGTTCTTAGGGCAGGAGGAGAATTGTGTCATTCTTGCCAGTGAGGGATCAAGTGAAAAACAATTGAATGATATTAAAGCTTTAATTGCCCGGTCAAAAGGAGAGGTTGTTTTCCTTGTTGATCCAAATGAGGCACAGGATTCCCTGGCAATCGCTATTGAGTGCGAAAAACAGAAAGTTTATTTTGTAACTCAGTGGAATAAGCCTGATGATGTTAAAGTCAGTGACTATAATTACTGGGTCACCCATATTGGGATAGATAGTATTACAACTGGATACGAAACAGCGAAAACTCTTTTTGATGCTATTGGCGGAGAAGGTGATGTATTTGCCGTTCAAGGAATGTTAGGGAACAATGCCGCTATTGGCCGTTGGGAAGGCTTCCAAAGGGCACTGAAGGAGTATCCGGGAATCAATGTTGTCGGTTGGGAAGTTGGTGACTGGCAAAAAGCAAAATCATTCAATCTGACAGCTAATGCACTAATTGCCAATCCCGATTTGGATGCTGTATGGTGTGCGAATGACTCTATGGCAATGGGTTCCCTCGAAGCATTAAGAGCCAAAGGCCTTGCCGGTAAAGTTCCTGTTGCCGGAGCTGATGCCATTCCTGAGATGTTGGAAGCCATAAAAAATGGCGAAGCAGTAGCCACAGCTTCTACAGATCCTCTATGGCAGTCTGGACAAGGTTTGGCAATTGCTCTTGCAGCTAAAGAAGGGAAGATTGATGTTGCTAAACTTCCGGAGAATAAACGAGAGTGGGAAGCCCCATCAGTGATGGTAAATTCGGATAATATTGATTGGTTCATGGAAAACTACATCGATTCCCATCCGGAATATGATTATGATAACTACTGGGAAAGATGGAGCGAATAATTATCGACTTGGTGTTGAGTGATTGAACTGATAGGAGCAGGTCAATCGACCTGCTCCTATTTTTAGAATGATAAGTATTTTTCTTAAGTTAATTATTAATTGGAATTTAATAATTTAATATGATTTTAATTTTTATTGAAATTGGAAATAAGAGGAGAGATCGATAGTGGTGAAAATGAAACAAAATATATACAACTTTTTTTTGATGAAATATTCCAGGGAGAAAATAGCTCTCCTGATATCAGGTAAAGCCTCGTTCATTGCTCTGTTCAGTTTAATAATCATTTTCAGTTTTTTGGCTGATAAATTTTTTTCTCTATCTAATTTAACTAATATTCTTGATCTTTCAGCGATTTTACTATTAACCTCTACAGCTATGACATTTATTCTAATGCTTGGTTCAATTGATCTATCAGTAGAAGGGATAGCGGGGTTAACAGGTGTTGTCGGCGCCTTGATGGTAAAGAATTTTAGCAATTCTAATGATTATGGATTACTCTCTATTATCATCTGCATTTTATTAGGTGCAATATTTGGCTTACTTAATGGTATTATCTTTACGAAACTTAAAATTCCTTCCTTTATGACAACTTTGGGTCTTGGAGCTGTAGCTTCAGGTGTATGTATTTTGTCTACCAGAGGCTATCCGGTAATTATTACCGATCAAACAATTAGGGGATTGGCACATATTAAACTTTTAGGAGGGGTCATCCCGTTATTATTTGTAATTGCGATAACTATAAATTTACTTATTTGGTTTGTAAGTGAGAGGACCATATTAGGTCGACATGTAATAGCTATTGGGGGCGATGAAGCTATTGCAAAGGATTTAGGAATAAAAATAAATTTAGTAAAAATTATGGTTTTTGCTATTTCAGGCGCCATATTCGGTTTGGCCGGGATGTTACTTGTGGCAAAACTTGGTGCAGGAGATATAAGAAATCCTTATGGGTTGCTTTTTGACTCTATAGCGGCGCCTTTAATAGGTGGAATTGCTATCACGGGAGGAATAGGAAAGATTCCTCATGCGGCCATCGGCGCAATAACATTAACTATTTTACGAAACGGCATGGTATTATTGGGTATCAATCCATACATACAACAAAGTGTAGTTGGAACGATTATTATACTGACCGTAGCTATAACTATTGAACGTAAAAAAATTGGAGTAATTAAATGAAAATTGGAAGTAATTCAATACATCCATTTCTAAATATGGTGAATATTTCAAAATCATTTTTAGATGTTAAAGCTTTACAAGAAGTAAATTTGAGCATTAATGAAAATGAAATTGTTGGTTTAGTAGGTGAAAATGGTGCTGGCAAGTCAACTCTAGTCAAAATTCTGGCAGGAGTCTATAAAGCCGATCGGGGGAAAATATCTATTGATGATAAAGACATATATATCAACAATCCTCAAGATGCGAAAAAGCATGGAATCGGGATTGTGTTTCAAGAGCAGTCGATTTTAAAAAATATGACTGTATGTGAGAATTTATTTCTTGGACAAGAGAAATTCTTTTTGAACTTAGGTGTATTATCACAAGAAAGAATGCTAAAGGAAGCATCTGAAATTCTTGCTGAATTAGACATCGATATTATGCCAACGAGAAATGCGAATACACTAAATTTTATTCAGCGGGAAATGATAGAAATTGCACGTAATGTATGGTTGGCTAGGAAATCCAATGCAAGGGTTCCTATTATATTGCTTGATGAACCTACGACAGCTTTAGAGCAAAATGATATTAAATTTCTCTTTCAAAAACTAAACGAGATAAAGAAACATACAGCCATTATTTTTATTTCCCATCGATTAGAAGAAATTGTTACTCTTTGCGATCGTGTCTATATATTAAAAGACGGTAAAAATGTGGGCTGTTTCAATAAAGATGACATATCTGAAAATCTACTTCGATCCAAAATGGTAGGGAAGGAACTTGTAGGTGAATTTTATCAATCGTCAATGCAGAGAAAAGCTGGTGAAAAAGTTGTATTAGAGCTGAAAGGATGTTCTAAAAAACATGCTTTTTATGATGTTTCATTTCAATTAAAAGAGGGAGAGATATTAAGTATTTGTGGTACTGTAGGGTCTGGTAAAGAAGCATTGTGTAAGGCGATATTTGGTATTACCAAGTTTGATTCAGGTGATGTTTATATTGATGGTGTAAATGTAAAAGGATACATTAACTCGCCTATGGATGCTTTTAATAAAGGGATTGGCTATATACCTGAAGATCGTAGGAATGAGGGATTAATATTAAACTTACCGATTTTTGAGAATATAACCCTCACGGTTCTTAAAAAATTAGAATCGCATGGAATGGTAAGCAGAAAAAAACAGTTCGAAGTGACAGAAAAAATAGTAAAAAAAATAGATATTCGTTCTGCTTCAATTACAGCTCTATGCAAGAATTTAAGCGGTGGTAACCAGCAAAAAGCGGTTTTAGGGAAGTGGCTTCTTTCAGGTAATAAGATTCTGGTAATGTCACATCCAACTCGCGGCGTAGATGTCGGTGCCAAACAACAAATATATACTCTAATGAGAGAGATGGTAAATGATGGGATGTCCCTGATAACCATGGGAGACAGCTTTGAGGAAGATATTGGGTTGGCTAATAGAATTATTATCATGAAGGATGGTAAGATAATAACAATCATTGATGCAAATGAGTCCAAGCCGACCCCGGTTGATTTAATAGAATACATTGTATAGGATATCGGTGTTTATATATGAAAAAAATACAATTTAAAAACAGTACTATCGATTTGACTAAATTATTACCACCAGTGGCTGTGATGACTTTATTTACCGTCTTCAGCCTAAGAAATCCTCAATTTTTAAGTTTATATAATATCGGTAATATACTAGATTTTGCAAATACATATTTTATAGCAGGGATAGGACTGACTTTTGTCATATTATTAGGAAGTATTGATTTGTCCATTGGAGCCATGATCTCATTGGATACAATCTTATTTATTATTATGATTAATGCTATTGGGTTTTGGGCTTATCCAATCATTATAGTTATTGGTATAGTGTTGGGTTTGTTCAATGGTGTTGTTCTTGTGCGATTAAAAATACCATCATTTATAGTAACTTTGGGTTCCTCGGGAATATTTATGAGTTTGGCATTAATTTTTTCTGGAGCGGGACCTATTGGGTTAGTGCCAAAACAACTTCACACTTTATCTTTTCTTACGGATCGAATAGGGCCATTTACGGTGAATCATCTTTTAGGTATGATTTTATTTATTGTCTTTCAACTTGTTCAAAATAAAACTTTTTTTGGCAAAACAGTCTATGCGGCGGGTAACTCTGAGGTAACTACAAAACTCAGTGGATTACCTATACTGCGAACAAAGGTAATTTCTTTTGCAATTTCTGGTTTGTGTACTGCATTGGCTTCAATAATTATTGTTTCAATAATGTTAAGTGCAGCACCTTCCACAGGACCTCCATATATGTTATTGATTATTGCTACAGTTGTGGTTGGTGGTACTGCGCTAAGTGGTGGTATAGGTGGAGTGTATAATACTTTGCTTGGTAGCTTTCTTATTAGTATACTGGGGAATGGCATGAATGTTATAGGTATAGATATCTACTATCAGCAGATTATCCATGGAGCTATAATCATTGCTGCGGTTTCACTGACATTGGATAGATCTAAGATTAAGATTGTAAAGTAGTTAGAATGTGCCTGTAGTAAAAAAACTGCAAAAATATTATTTATAAAAATCTAAAGGAAAAATCTACTTACACTTGTTGGTCAATTGATATCATTTTATTACCAAAAAATTGGAGATAACATTATTAAAGATGAACTTAAAGAATTAGTTAGCGGTAATATTATTAATTTGTTTAGGCAAATATTACGTTGCAATTTAGCTTATTCTTGCTTAATTATCATTTTATAACTCCTCATATATAATTTTATAATATATGAGGAGTTATAAAATAAAAAATGTTAAGAGAAATATAAGATAAAAAACAATAATATAAATATATGCAAAAAGTTAGAATTTTGAAATAAAATTGAAAAAGCAAATGCTCATTAATAAAAAATACTTATTTTATAAAATTTTAAAGATACTTATAATTTTTTAATGTATTTTAAATACACAAATAGGGGAGGAGGAAAGAAATGATGCATGGATATTGGGGTAGAGTATTAAGGGTCAATTTAACCTCTAAAAAATTTACAATCGAAGAAGTGCCTTTAGAGGTTTGGAAACAATTTATTGGTGGTTCAGGTTTTGGGGCTAAGATTATTTTGGAGGAAACACCTCCTAAGGTTAATCCTTTATCTCCGGAAAATAAAATTATTTTTGCAGTAGGAGCTTGGCAGTCAGTGAGAGCTCCAGGAAGTGCTAAATGGTGTGTAGTCACTAAATCTCCTTTAACCAAAACTTTTCTCGATTCAGCAGGTGCAGGGCATTGGGCTCCGCTTTTTAAAAAAGCCGGTTATGATGCATTGATAATAGAAGGAAAGAGTGAATTCCCTGTATATCTTTATATTACAGAAGATGAGATTCAATTTAAAGATGCCTCTCATATTTGGGGAAAAGATACGATTGAAACGACAAAGATGATTAAGCAGGAAATAGGCAATACCCGGGTTAGCATGTTGAACATAGGTCCGGCA
>JAUVOA010000131.1 GCA_030599445.1 Atribacterota bacterium
AGGCGGTCCTTATGGCGCTTTGATGAATTTTTTAGCAACGGGAACTTTTGTATTTGTATCGTCTAAAATCTATTTCTTGCATCATAACAAGAAGGGAGCAATTTTAGGATTAATCTTGGGGACATTAGCAATGACCTTAATAATGGTTCCAGCTAACTTATTAATCACTCCCCTCTACTTAGGAGTTGAAAGGGAAATTGTAGTTAAAATGCTAATTCCAGCTATTATTCCCTTTAATCTTTTAAAAGGGATTATTAGTGGTTTCTTAACTTTCATTTTATATAAAAGGCTATATCCTTTGATAATCAGCAAATAAACCTAAATTAATATTTTTGATAAATTATAGAAATGATTATATAATAAAAAAAAGGTATTCAGGAGCCAGAATCCAGTATTCAGAATTATCTTAAACTACAGATTATATTTTGTATTAAGTTATTTTATATTCTTCTGAATTCTGAATTCTGACTACTGACTCCTGCTTTCCTTACGAGATACGATTCACGAGATACTAGATACTAGATACGGTTTCACTCTAGCTTCTTTTCTTAACGCGATACATTTTTATTCTAGCTTCTTGTATTTTCTTTTCTTTACTTTTCTTTTCTTGACTATATACTATATACTACATACTGTTTAAATAGGGAGGATAGTTTATATGAAAAATGTTGCAGTACTGATGGCTGGTGGCCGGGGGCAAAGATTTTGGCCGCATAGTCGATTTGATACACCCAAACAATTGTTATCTATTACTGGTGGAAATAGCATGATTAGAGAGACCGTTAATCGCGTATCTCCGCTAATTGACTTATCAGATGTGTTTATTTCTACCACTGAAGATCTTTTTGATAGTATAAAAGATGCTCTTCCCGAAATAGACTATCTAAATTATATACTCGAACCAGTTGGTAGAGATACTGCTGCCTGTATCGGTTTAGCTGCAGTAGTTATTGAACATAGGTATAAAGATCCTGATACCACTATGATTACACTTCCCATAGATCATATAATAAAAGATAACGAAAAATTTTTAGTAGCAATTAAAGAAGCTTGTGTCCTTGCTCGTGATACGGGTAATTTAATTACAATAGGTATTAAACCATCGCGGCCCGAAACCGGATATGGTTATATTTGTGTAGGTGAAGAAGTAGAAAAGACCAATAACATTACCGCTTGTGTGGTGAAAAATTTCACAGAAAAGCCAGATTTAGAAACTGCAAGAAAATTTTTAAGCGAGGAAAATTATCTTTGGAATAGCGGTATATTTGTTTGGGCTTGCAGAGATATTTTGAGTGCTATCAAAAAAGAGACCCCAAAACTTTACAATGGATTAATGAGAATTAAAGATAGTTTAGGGACGTTGCATAAAAAAGAAGTTGTAAAAGAAGTATTCTATGGATTAGATAAAATATCTATAGATTATGCAATTATGGAAAAAGTTTCTAATAGATTGGTGGTAAAAGGAGATTTTAGCTGGGATGACATTGGTTCGTGGACTTCGATGGAGAGAATTTTTCCTCAGGATAAAGATGGCAATGTAATTCAAGGTGGACATGAGGGAGTAGATACCAGGAGATGTGTTATTATAAACGATGAAGGTTTAATTGTTACTATTGGCTTATCTGATTTAGTTGTAATATCAAGTGGAGATATAAAATTAATTTACCCCAAAAAACGAGAAGGTGATTTAAAGAAGATAATTAAAAGTATAGCTAACAACGAAAAATATAAGAAATATTTATAATTAAAAAGTAAAAATTAGTTTAATTTACCAATTAATTAATTAGATTAGTAAACTGATTTGTACTGATTTATTAACTAACTAACTAAGTAAACAACTAACCATATAACCAAATGTATACGCTCTATGCTAAACGCTATACGCTAGTTTGCACGAGATACGATTCACGAGATACGAGATACGGTATTTCATTTGACAATAAATTTTAACTATGGTATTTTAACAAAGTAAAAATAATGTGCTCTTATCAAGAGTTGGTGGAGGGACGGACCCTGAGAAGCCCAGCAACCTATAATGCCATTACTACAGGCATTATGTCGGTGCTAATTCCCGCGGAATTACAATTCCGAGAGATAAGAAAAAAAATTACCTCTTCGGTATTGAAGAGGTTTTTTTAATTTAGAATTAAAAAAACAAAGGAGATGTTAGATTTGAAGAACAAATATTTATTTACTTCCGAGTCAGTTACCGAAGGACATCCGGATAAGATTGCTGATCAAATATCTGATGCTATCCTGGATGCTATCTATAAAAAAGATCATTATGGAAGAGTAGCAGTAGAGACTCTGGTTGCTACTGGATTAGTTATGGTTGCCGGACAGATCACCACTTCTTGTTATGTAGATATTCCTAAAATAGTACGTCAAACTGTCCGAGACATAGGTTACACCAGGGCTAAATTTGGATTTGATGGTGATACTTGCGCAGTATTAACCTCTATTGATGAACAATCAAAGGATATAGATCGGGGAGTGAGCAAGTCACTGGGAGTAAAAGAAATGGAAAAAGAAAAAAATGATTTAGAAACTACTGGTGCAGGTGATCAGGGAATGATGTTTGGTTATGCTTGCAGAGAAACTCCCGAACTGATGCCCCTTCCAATAATATTGGCTCATAAATTAACTTATCGATTGGCAGAAGCAAGAAAAAAGAAGATAATTCCTTATCTTAGACCTGATGGGAAATCTCAGGTTACAGTTGAATATGAGAATGGGGACCCAAAAAGAGTAGAGGCGGTAGTAATTGCTGCTCAACATCATCCTGATATTCCTAATGAAACTATTAAAAAAGATATCAAAGAAAAAGTTATTAATTACGTTATTCCTCAAAAATATCTTGATGAAAATACTAAATATTTTATTAACGCTACCGGAAGATTTGCTATAGGTGGCCCTCAAGCAGATACCGGTCTAACCGGCAGAAAAATAATTGTAGATACTTATGGAGGAGTAGGAAGTCATGGAGGAGGATGTTTCTCTGGAAAAGACCCCACTAAAGTAGACAGGTCAGGTAGTTATATGGCAAGGTATATCGCAAAAAATGTTGTAGCTGCCGGATTGGCTGATAAATGCGAAATACAAATTGCCTATGCAATTGGTGTAGCTCATCCCGTATCTATTATGTTGGATTCTTTTGGAACAGAAAAAATTCCTCAATCGAAAATATTAGAATTAATCAAAAAGAATTTTGATATACGTCCGGAAGCAATAATAAGACACTTAAAACTGAGAAGACCTATATATAAAAAGACTGCTGTATATGGTCATTTTGGAAGGGAAGATGAAGATTTTACCTGGGAAAAGACCGATAAAGCGGAGATACTAAAGAAAAAAGCAGGACTAAAATAGTATATAGTATCGAGTATCGAGTATATAGCAAAGAGAAAGAAAATCAGGAACCAGAACAAGATTGTATCTCGTGAATCGTATCTCGTTAAAATTAAGATAATATAAAGCAAAAATCAAAATAAATTCGTAACGAATATCGTATATCACGTGAATTATTAGCGTTTAGCGTATAGTTAGGAAAGAGGGAGCAAAATATAAAGGCGGCTTTGTGTTTGCTATACTATTAACGACTATTACTAAACTCAATAGTCAATACTCGATACTGTTATTAGTAGGGCAGTTAGATGGAAAGAAGAATGCTATCTCTTCTTTCTCTTTCTTATTTTCCTTAACTCGATACTCGATACTATATACTCGATGCTGTTATGGTTTTTTGCATAATAGGGCTATCTCTGATAAAATAAAAAATAAATTTAAGTAAATCTTTTCTCACTTTAAATAATCAAAGAAAGGAAGAATTTAGTTAAATGGATATAAAAGAATTATTAGCTATCACTAAAGAAAGAGACGCTTCGGATTTGCATATCACTGTTGGAGCCCCCCCAATTCTACGTATAAACGGTAAATTAGTAAAATTAGATTTACCGGAACTAAATCGACAAAATGTTCATGAGATGATTTACAGTATAATTTCCGATAAACAAAAAGACAAATATGAAGAACTTCGTGAATTAGATTTTTCTTTTGAATTGGAAGATATGACAAGGTTTAGAACTAATATCTTTAAAACTCGAAGAGGTGAGGCAGCTGCCTTTAGACTAATTCCTGAAAAAATAAAATCTCTTGCAGAATTAGGTTTACCGGAAGAGTTATCTATTTTTACTAAAAAATCAAAGGGTTTCGTATTGGTTACCGGACCTACCGGAAGTGGAAAAACAACCACTATAGCTTCTTTAATTGACATTATAAACAAAGAAAGGTACGAACATATTATAACCATTGAAGACCCTATTGAATTCATACATAATCATAAAAACTGCATTATAGACCAGAGAGAAGTAGGAATTCATACAGATTCTTTTGCCTACGCTTTACGAAGTGCCTTAAGAGAAGACCCTGATGTAATATTAGTTGGAGAAATGAGAGACCTTGAAACCATTTCTATGGCGGTAACTGCAGCTGAAACCGGACATTTAGTATTTTCCACCCTTCATACTAACAGCGCAGCCGAAACCGTAGAAAGAATAATAAATGTATTTCCCCCACATCAACAGAATCAAATTAGAATGCAAGTTGCCGAATCTCTTTTAGGCATTGTTGCGCAAACCTTAATACCTACCATAGATGAAGAGGGAAGAGTTCCGGCTCTTGAATTGATGATTGCCACCCCGGCAATTAGAAATATTATAAGGGAAGAAAAAACTTATCAGATGCCTGCAATTGTTCAACTGGGCAGGAAAGATAGTATGATAAGTTTAGACCAATCTTTAAAAGAATTACTGGTAGAAGGTAAAATCAGTCGAGAAGATGCCATTAATAAGGCAATAGACAAAAAAGTTTTTATGGAAACCCGCGGAAGTTATCGACGTTAGCATAAACTTTAGTGGGGTAGTTAGATAGAAAGAAAATGTGGTAATTTTCTTATCAAACTTTAAGCGATATGCAATATGAATTTTATTCTGATTCTTGATCCTTATTTTCTTCACGATATACGAACTTGACTTTTAAAATTAATTTATATAGAATTATGTAAATTTTAAAATTTAATATTTTTCAATAATAGAAAATAGGAG
>JAUVOA010000184.1 GCA_030599445.1 Atribacterota bacterium
CAGTTTTCAGTTGTCGGTTATCACTATACAGCTAAAAGCTTAAAGCGAAAAGCGAAAAACCATAATTCAAAACTCAAAACTTTTTCTCTCAATATTAAATTTTAAGTTCTGTTTTTGCTTCTTTATCTTTTCATTTTTGCAATATAACATGCGAGATGAGAAAGAGAAAAGCAATATACAAAACAATACATTTAAATTTTAAATTTTGAGCTATGGCTTTGCGTTTTGCGCTATATACTATACGCTAAACGCTGTACGCTCCATGCTATGTTTATTCACTAACGACTAATTTATGTCAGCTTTTTATATAATACCCCGAAAGGATAAATTTGTAAATTTTTTATTGTAAATTATAGTTCTCTATGATATTATATAAAAAATTAAATATAAATGGTAGAGATTTTAGAGAGAACCATTTTATTAACCAGGGGGTTAATCCCTTGAATCTGATTTTGGTCAGATATATCGGTTGATGAAATGGTTTTTTTATTTATTATACAATCAAGGAGAATATTAATGAAAGCAGATGTAGTAATTATAGGAGGAGGGGTAATAGGGGCAAGCATTGCCCGAGAGTTATCCAGATATAGTCTTAATATAATCCTGATAGAAAAAGAAGACGATGTGGCAATGGGAACCAGCAAGGGTAATTCCGGGATTATTCATGCTGGTTATAACGCTGATTTTAAAACCCTAAAAGGACGATTAAATATAAAAAGCAATCCCATGTTTGATAAATTATGTCAGGATTTGAAAGTGCGTTATAAGAGAATAGGGTCTTTGGTGATTGGCTTTACCGAGGAAGATCTGGGAAAATTAAGAGAATTAAAGAAAAATGGAGAAAAAAACGGCCTTAAAAATTTAGAGATAATTGCCGGTGATAAGTTGTTTAGATTAGAACCCAATTTGAATCCCCAAACGAAATACGCCCTTTATGCCCCTTCAGCCGGGATTATTTCCCCTTACAAGTTTACTATCGCTCTGGCTGATAATGCAGTGATAAATGGGGTTAAAGTATTACTGGAGACAGAGGCAAAAGACATCAGAACTGAAAAAAGACAGGTTTGTGGTGTTGTTACTAACAGGGGCTTGATCGAAACAAGAGTGATAATAAACGCTGCCGGATTGTATGCTGACGAAATAGCCAAAACTAGCGGAGATAGTTTTAAGATAATTCCTTTAAAAGGTGAATACCAGCTCTTTGACAAACAGTGGAGGAATCTGGTTAATCATATTCTTTTCCCTATTCCTACTAAATTATCCAAAGGTATTTTAGTAACTCCCACGGTTCATGATAATCTCTTAATAGGGCCGAACTCTTATCGGGTAAAAGAAAAGGGTGATCTGTCTACTACCAGGGCCGGGATAAAGGAAGTATATGAGGGAGCCAGAAAATTAATTCCTCATCTTCCCCATCAAGATTTGATAAATTCTTTTGCCGGTTTAAGGGCTGATATTGAAGGAAGAGATGACTTTATTATTGAAGCCTCAAAAAAGATTAGAGGTTTTATCAATGTGGCAGGCATTGAATCACCCGGCCTAAGTTCTGCCCCGGCTATTGCCGAGATGGTTAGTGGAATTTTAAAAGAAGTGGTTAAAGAAATTTCTCCCCGGTTAGAATTAGATTACAAGGATGATTTTATAGAAGCCCTGCCTGAGCAGCCGAAATTTGCAGATTATTTAGACAAGACAGACGAATGGCAGGAGATAGTAGAAAAAGATGCTGATTACGGAGAGATTATCTGCCGATGTGAAAAAGTAAGCAAAGGAGAGATGCTCAGGGCTATCCATCAACCGCTACCGGCCAGAAGTCTGGATGCCATCAAAAGAAGGATCAGGGCAGGAATGGGCCGATGTCAGGGAGGTTTTTGCAGTCCTAAAGTTTTAAAAATTCTATCGGAAGAATTAAAAATTTCTCCTTTGAGCATAACTAAAAAAGGAAAAAGCTCGGAAATTTTAAAGACTAAGACAAAAGACATGATCAAAGAAGCAGGAGTTAAGTTTAAAAATGAAGTTAGAGTATGATTTAGTAATTATCGGAGGGGGTCCAGCCGGTTTGGCTGTTGCTTTAGAAGCAGAAAAAAATGGAGTAGAAAATATTTTACTCTTGGAGAGAGATAAATATCTGGGAGGAATCCTTCCCCAATGTATCCATAACGGATTTGGTTTACAGTATTTTAAGGAAGAACTGACCGGACCGGAATATGCAGAGAGATTTATTGCTAAACTTAATGATAACCAGATTGATGTAAAGACAGAAACGATGGTTATAAAAATAACCCCCGATAAACGGATTATAGCTATAAACAGAGATGATGGTTTATTGCATATTCAGGCTAAAGCAGTTGTTCTGGCTATGGGATGCCGGGAAAGAACCAGGGAGGCGATTGCTATCCCCGGGAACAGACCTGCCGGAATATTTACCGCCGGTACTGCCCAGAGATATATTAATATTGAAGGATATATACCGGGTCGTGAGGTAGTCGTTCTGGGTTCGGGAGATATCGGGATGATCATGGCCCGCAGGATGACTTTGGAGGGAGCAAAGGTCAAGGCGGTCCTGGAAATTATGCCTTTTTCTACCGGACTAATAAGAAACAAAGTTCAGTGTCTGGATGATTTTAATATCCCCTTAAAATTCAATCATACTATTACCCGAATTAAGGGGGAAAAGCGGGTAGAAAGAGTGACTGTTGCCCAGGTGGATAAAAATCTGCAAGCGATTCCTGGAACCGAGGAAGAGATAAGCTGTGATACCATCCTGTTATCTGTTGGTTTAATCCCGGAAAATGAGCTAACCGGAGAAGCGGGAATTAAATTAGACCTGGTAACCAGAGGGCCCATAGTAAACGAAAACCGAGAGACAGAGATTGAGGGAATTTTTGCCTGCGGAAATGTACTCCATGTTCATGATTTAGCCGATTTTGTTACTGAAGAGGGAGAGATAGTAGGTAGAGCTGTAGGCGAATACCTTAAAAGGAATAGAAAGTGTCGTCACCGACCTATAAAAATAGTCCCTAGTGACAATATTGCTTATGTAGTCCCTCAACATATAGATTTTATTGTTCCGGAAAGAAAGAAAATAAAAATATTTATGAGGGTAAAAAAACCGGCAGAGAGGGTCAGGATTAATTTATTAGATGATAAAGGCAGAGTATTGGGTTCTTACAGGAAGAGGATTGTAACCCCGGGGGAGATGGTGAGCGTCTATTTACCGGAGGTTTTATTGGATGATAAATTGAAAAATATAACCATCTCTATTAAAAGGGATTAGGGAGTAAAGAGGATGGAACCAAATAAGATAATATGTGTAAGCTGCCCCATAGGTTGTAGGATGACCATCCAGAGTAAAGATGGAAAGATTACCTCTATTATAGGGAATGCCTGTCCTAAAGGGATTAAATATGCCGAAGAAGAATTTATCAATCCGCTAAGAATTTTACCCACCACTGTTAAGGTGATTGGCGGTGAATTACCTTTAGTGTCGGTAAAGACGAAAAAAGCAATTCCTAAAAGACTATTATTAAAAGCTATGACAGAAATTGCTGAAATTGAAGTTAAAGCCCCGGTTAAAATAGGTCAGGTAATTAAAGATGATTTGATGGGAACAGGCGTAAGCCTGGTTGCCACCCGCAATATTAAGAGAGCTGATTCTAACCTGCGTTCCCAGTGTAAACTTTAGTGGGGTAGTTAGGTAAAAAAGATTATGCTTACATTTTTCTCTTTCTTGACTCGATATTCGATATTAGTTTTGTGTTCCCATAAAATTTTGAAGTAACCAATTATATATGTTATTATTTTTATAGCGATTTTTCAATCAATATTTTGTATTTATATAAAATAAGGAAAAAACTACAGATGCAAGATCTCAGAGACTGTTTTAGAGAACACCCCATAATTGCCTCCATAAGAAACGATTCAGATTTTAAATATGCTCTCAACAGCAAAGCTACTACCCTTTTTATTCTCTATGGAGATATATTTAATCTGCCGCGGATTATGAAAGAATGCAAA
>JAUVOA010000268.1 GCA_030599445.1 Atribacterota bacterium
AACTTTCCTTATGTTCTTCTACAATCCTTCAGTCAGAACCAGGCAGTCATTTGAAGGGGCTGCTACCGAATTAGGAGGACATGCCCAGTTCCTTGAACCCAAATCTATGAGGTTAAAAGAGAAAGGGAAAGCAGGAGAAACAGTTGAGGATGCAGCAAAAGTTATGAGCAGATATGCTGTAGGGTTAGGAATCAGAATTCTGGAAGATGCGATTGAAGAGTATGGAAAAGGCGAAGAATTGCTTAGAGAATATGCTAAATATTCATCCATCCCTATTGTTTCTATGGCTCACGATAAATATCATCCCTGTCAGGGACTGGCAGATTTGATGGGACTTCAGGAACATATGGGTGAAGTAAAAGGTAAAAAAATAACTATGATGTGGGGTTATTCTTCATTGGTGCGTTCCTGGAGTTCTGTTCAGGAAGATATCTTGCTTCTTCCCAGGTATGGTATGGACTTTACCCTGGCTTATCCTGAGGGGTTTGACCTTGACCCGGAAGTAATTGCCCAGGCTAAAAAGAATGCTGAAGCCACGGGAGCAAAATTTGAAATTACTCATAATAGGTTTGAAGCGGTAAAAGGAGCACAGGTGGTATATGCCCGGCAATGGATGAGTCCAAAAAGATACAGCATAGGAAAAGAAGAAGATAAGAAATTAGCCTTGAAATATCAGGATTGGAGATATACTAAAGAACTTGATTCTCTTACCGATAACGCTTACTATATTCATCCTATGCCTATAGACCGGGGAAACGAAGTAGATGACGAAGTGGCAAGCGGTTCACGTTCTATTGTTTATGATATTGCAGAAAATAGATTACATGTTCAAAAAGCCATTATGGCTTTAACTATGGCGAAAGGATGGAAATAAAAAATGACTAAATTAGCAGTATTAGCTATCGGAGGAAACTCCCTTATTAAGGATAAACAACATGAGACTGTAGAAGACCAGTATGACGCAGTATGTGAAACAGCAAAACACGTTGCCGGAATGATCGAGCAGGGTTATGATGTGGTAGTTACTCATGGGAATGGTCCTCAGGTAGGATTTATTTTAAGACGTTCGGAAATTGCCCAAGAAGCAGCAGGAATGCATCCGGTACCTTTAGTAAATTGTGGAGCAGATACACAAGGAGCTATCGGATATCAGATTCAGCAGGCACTTTATAATGAATTTAAAAAGAGAGGGATTAAAAAAAATACAGCTACAGTAGTTACCCAGGTGGTGGTAGATAAAAAAGACCCTGCATTCCAAAACCCTGCCAAACCTATAGGTACATTTTATACCAAAGAAAGGGCAGAAGAACTGCAAAAAGAACACCCTGATTGGGTTATTATTGATGATGTGGGAAGAGGATATAGAAGAGTCGTCCCTTCTCCTATGCCGGTTGAAATTGTGGAGCAGGATGCTATTGAGATGTTGGTAAAAAGTAATTTTAGTGTGGTCGGTGTTGGTGGAGGTGGGATTCCGGTACTCCGTAATGATAACGGAAAACTCGAAGGAGTTGACGCAGTTATCGATAAAGATAATGCCTCAAGTCTACTGGCTATAAACATTAAAGCAGATGTCTTTATTATTTCTACAGCAGTAGAAAAGGTCTGTTTAAATTTCAATAAACCAAATCAAATTACCTTGGACAAATTGACTGTGGCAGAAGCTAAAAAATATATTGAGGAAGGTCATTTTGCCAAGGGTAGTATGCTTCCCAAAATTCAAGCTATTGTAAGATTCCTGGAAGCAGGAGGAAAAGAGGCAATAGTTACTAATCCGGAATCGTTAGAAAAAGCACTAAAAGGCGAAACGGGAACCCATATCTACCCCTAAAAAGAGGCGATTATTGTAAATGTATAACTTCCTAAGGAAGTGAAAATAAAAAAAAGGGAAGAAATGTAATTTGGAGTATCAAAAGAATTAGGAATTCCATTTACCAGGGAGGGAAAATAGATATGAGTTATGTAAGGAAATTAAAATGCCTATTATGCGAAACAGAATATGACTCAAATGAAGTAAAATATAATTGTCCAAAATGCGGAGACGAAGGCGTTTTAGAAATTATTTATGATTATTCTAAGATAAAAAAAGACTTTAATCAGGATACCCTTAAAAAAAATAAGGAATTTTCGATGTGGAGGTACTTGCCTCTTTTACCGGTGGATGATCCTGTTAAAATTGGCCCGTCAAAAGTTGGATGGACTCCTTTATATGAAGCAAAAAGAATAAGAGAAGATTTGGGGATACCAAATCTCTGGATTAAAGATGACGGGAGGAACCCTACTGCTTCTTTAAAAGACCGGCCGTCTGCTATTGCGATAGTAAAGGCTCGGGAATTAGGAGAAAAGATTGTTACCTGTGCCTCTACCGGTAATGCCGCCTCTTCGCTGGCTGGGGCTGCTGCTTCGGTGGGTTTAAAGAGTTACATTTTTGTTCCCCAAACCGCACCGAGTGCCAAGATTGCCCAGCTTCTGGTATTTGGTTCAACTGTCTTTGCGGTAAGAGGAACCTATGACGAAGCCTTTGATCTGTCCATTGAAGCAACTAGAGAATTTGGCTGGTATAACCGAAATACCGCTTTTAATCCCTATATGGTGGAAGGAAAAAAGACAGTTGCTCTGGAAATTATCGAACAGATGAATTTCGAAGTGCCCGATTATCTTTTTGTACCGGTAGGAGATGGTTGTATCATTTCCGGAGTGGCTAAAGCTTATAAGAATATGTTTTCTTTAGGCTTTATTGACCGCTTACCAAAGTTGGTTGCTGTGCAGGCAGAAGGGTGCAAACCGATTGTCGAGGCAGTAAATGGTGATGGAACAGTTAAATTTGTGGAGCCGAATACAATTGCAGATAGCATCGCGGTAGGAATTCCCAGGAATCGCCTGATGGCAGTAAGAGACATAAAAGAATCGAAGGGATTTGGTATGGCAGTAAGTGACAAGGAAATACTTGAAGCGATTAAATATTTAGGCACAAAGCAGGGAATTTTTGCTGAACCTGCGGGCTCTACCGCCTTTGCC
>JAUVOA010000059.1 GCA_030599445.1 Atribacterota bacterium
GCAGTTTTAAGACCGCTAAAACTAAAATCATAACTTTTATCATTTAAAATAGGACGAGGAAATTGGATTGAGGAAGGATCTCCTTCTTTAGCTAATCTTTCAGTGATCGGTCCACCGGGGTAACCTAAGTCCAAAACCTTAACTATTTTATCAAAAACCTCTCCTGCTGCATCATCTTTGGTCTGGCCTAATAATTTATATTCTCCAAAATTTCTTATATATACCAAAGATGTATGCCCTCCAGAAACAATTAAACAAACGAAAGGAAGTTTTATCTTATTATGTTCTAAAAAATTTGCATAAATGTGAGCCTCAAGGTGGTTTATTCCAATAAGAGGTATATTTTGCGCATAAGCCATAGCTTTAGCAACAGATAATCCGACCAAGAGCGAACCTATTAAGCCTGGGCCATAAGTTACTGCTATTGCAGACAAATCAGTAATCTTTTTCCCTGATTCATCTAAGGCTTTATCAATTACCGGAATGATATACTCTATATGTTTACGTGAAGCTATTTCAGGAACCACTCCTCCGTATTTTTGATGAATGCTAATCTGGGAAGCGACTATATTCGAAATAATTTTTTTCCCATCTTCTACAATAGCAGCTGCTGTTTCGTCACAAGAGGTTTCAATTCCCATTATTAAATCTGACATAACATTTTTTTCCTTCAATATAGAATATATCAATTGGCTAATTGACCGATTCACCAATTAGCCAATTGTTTCTTGTCTTCCGGTCTTCCAGTCAATTAGCTGAAAGTTACTAGTTTTTAGTTTTTGGTTATTGGTTTTTAGATAAAGAAATCGGTTTACGGTTTTCAGTTGTTAGTTCACGGTTTAGTTTTGAATTTTAAGTTATAGTTTTGCGCTTTTAGTTTTTCGCTATATGTTCTATCAACTATACGCTCCACACTATCCGCTATTTTTCTTGACTAAATACCATTATATACCGTATACTAATTTGGCTTCTGGCTTCTATTATAATTTCTTTTCCATAATCAAGGCATCTTCTTTTTCTTCTTGATAATAATCTCTCAAAAATCTTATCACTTTATATCCATATTTTCTGTACATATCCTGGGCAATACAATTTGATCTTCTTACCTCTAAAGATATTTTTTTAATTTTATAGGAAGCTGCCATTTTATCGACAAACTTTAACAATTTTCTCCCATAGCCCTTCCTACGAAATTTTTCGGTAATAGCAATATTAGTAATATGGAAACTGGCTCCTTTATGCCAAAACCCAAAATAACCAATAATCTCTTTATCTTTTTCTAATACAAAATATCTGGCATATCTATTTCGGGTTAATTCGCGAAAAAATAGGTCATAAGTCCAGGGAATGGGAAAAGATTGTTTCTCAAGCTCTAATACTTTTTTTAAATCATCTATTTCCATAGGTCTAATCACTATTCTGGTAAAACTTTTGTTAATCATGGTCAATCACTTATATTTTTTCTCCCAAATAATTTCAGCCTCAGACTTCCTCAAATAAAAAGGGGAAAGTGTAGAAACATCATCTTCTTCCCTTTTTTTAAGTTTATTTAAACCTAAAAAGGCAATATTTGAAGCTACCGGTAAATTTAATTGGGAATCGATAAATAAAGCATCTTTACCTATTTTTTCTTTAATATTATCCTGATATTTTTTTATCCCATCCCCTAAGAAAATTATCTTTTCTTTTAAGAGAGAGAGCCGCGCAAGCAGACTTTGAATATCTTCACATTTATAATCCATAACTCTGTGCAAACTATCTCCTCCCCGAAATACCACATCATATATTTCATCTTTCTTAGATTCTAAAATCGGACATATTAAATAGGGAATTTCTTTTAAGGAGAATGCCATGGCATCTAAGGTAGGAATTCCCAGCAAAGGTAGTGAGCAGGCATAAGATAAACCTTTAGCTACCCCTAAACCGATTCGAAGACCTGTAAAGGAACCTGGGCCTATAGAAATTGCAATACCGTTAATTTCTTCCATTTTTAAATCTATCGTATTTAATAAGTCTTTTATGGCAGGCACTAAAATAGATGAGTGTTTTTTCTTTAAACCATTAATAGTATACTCTATAAGAATATCCTCATCTTCTATTAAACCTAAATTACAAAATTGAGTAGAAGTATCAATTCCTAAAATTTTCAATTTTACTAAGCTCCTTTAAAAATTTATCAAATCTATCTCCTTGAGAAATGAAAGAAATTGTTCTTTCATAACGATCTTTAAATTTGATATCGATCTTTAAATGTTCTTTGGGCAAAAGTTGTTCAATCTTTTCAGCCCACTCAATAACTGTCAAGCCTTCTCCGTAAAAATATTCCTCATAACCCAATTCTAAAATTTCTTCCGCATTATCAAGTCGGAATAAGTCAAAATGATAGATGGGAATTTTACCTTGATATTCATTTATAATAGTAAAAGAAGGGCTGGTGACATAATCTTTTATTTCTAACCCCAGGGATATTCCTTGAATAAAACAGGTTTTACCTGCACCCAGCTCACCGTAAAAGGCCAATAAATCTCCCGGTTTAATTATTTTACTTATCTCTTTCCCTAAATTTTTTGTTTTTTCAGGATTTTTAGTAATGATAGTTAAATTCATTTTGAAATATTCGCCTATTCTCCAATTGACCAATTAATTTAGTTATCTAGTTGTCTGGTTACCTAGTTAGCTGGTTAAGAAAACAGATTTAAGATAAAAAAACTGGTTTTATAGTTTTGCGTTTTTAGTTTTCTAAACTAATTAACCAGGTAACTAACTAACCAAGTAACTAATTTTATGCACTATACGCTATATACTCCACGCTAATATACGAGATACGATTCACGATATACGAGATACGAATTTGGTTCCTGACTTCTGATTCCTTCTTCCTCTTCATATAAACAATACGTAATATAAATTAAGCTTCTGGCATCTTTTTTTATTCTAATTTTGAGTTTTGAGCTATGGTTTTACGCTTTTCGTTTTTCGCTTTCTTGCTATACGCTATAGTAATTTTTCCCCTAACATAGTTTTAACCTTCCAGTATTTTCCATCCTTAATAAATAATTTAGGTACTCGTTTTTTGTCAGGCATATGGACAATTTCATAGTTAATAGTTCCAATTTTTTCCGCTATTTCTTCTATGGTTATTTCTTCCTGTCCCTGTCTTCCCCAAAGTACCACTTCGTCACCTATTTCCACTTGAGGAAGATTGGTAACATCTATCATGGTTTGATCCATACATATCCGTCCGATTATATGAAAACGACTTCCTCTTACCAAAACCTCTCCTTGATTAGAAAGAAGTCGATTGTAGCCATCAGCATAACCTAATGGCAAAGAAGCAACTTTTGTTCTTCTTTGATTGGTAGTATAAGTTCGACCATAACCGATAGATTCTCCCATAGATAGTTCTTTTAAAAAAACTATTCGAGTTTTAAAACTGTGAGCCGGAATCAATTTTATAGTCTTCTGAACCTCTGTAGAGGGGTACAGTCCGTATATAGAAATCCCCGGCCTTACTAAATCTAACCACATATGAGGTAAATCAAGAAGAGTAGCACTATTACCTAAATGTTTTATCGGAATTCTTATTCCTTCCTTTTCTAAAGCAGTTAAAACTCCCATAAATTTTCTAAATTGTTTTTCAGTGTAAGTCTTGTCTTTCTCGTCAGCAACTGAAAAATGAGTAAAAATACCTTCTATTTCCACGTTTTTTAAAGCTCTTATCCTTTTAATAAATCTTAAAATATCATGAGAGAAAATCCCTATTCTTCCCATACCGGTATCTACCTTAAGATGAACTTTAACTACTTTGCCCTCTTTAATCGCTGATTCAGAAAGTTTTTCTATCATTTCGTATTCACATACCGTGGGAGTTATATTATATGATACCAACAATTCTGCTTGTTGTTTTAAAGTTAAACCAAGGATTAAAATAGGAACAGTAATGCCAGCTTTACGGAGGAAAATGCCTTCTTCTAAACGAGCGACTGCTAATTGAGTAGCTCCATTATTTAAAACTACTGAAGAAACCTCCAAAATATTATGTCCATAGGCATTGCCCTTAACCACCGCCATTAATTCTTTTTCGCCTATTAATTGTTTAATATTTTTCACATTTTGAGCAATGGCATCAAGATCTATTTCTATCCAAGTAGGGCTTAATAACTTTTGCATTTTTAGGTTTTCCTTTCTTTTTCGCATATTGCGTATCGTGTATAGCGAATTTGGTTAGTTGGTTTACTGGTTAATTGGTTTACTATTAATTCATTAACTAAGTCACTATTTAACTAATTCTTTACGCTAACTGCTAAAAGTTATATGCAAAAAAATAAGATACAATTAATGAAATATAAGATTTAAATTAGAATTCTGTCCCTTGTTTTTTATCTTCTTTCTTCTTCACTATATACTAAAGACTATATACTATATACTGTCTTTATTTATTCTAAGCTCAAAAAAGCCTGAGGTACTTGCGATAAGATATCGCCGGCTATCATGCCTCTTTCTCCTTTAATATCACGGGCTAAATTACCGGCCAGACTATGGATGTAAACTCCGGTTATTGCTGCCGAAAAATTATCAGCACCCTGAGCTATCAAGCTACAAATTATTCCAGTTAGAACATCTCCAGAACCTGCGGTAGCCATTCCCGAATTATCACCAACATTGATATAGACTTCTCCTTCTTTATTGGCAATAATTGTCCTAGCTCCCTTTAAAACTACTACAATTCCAAATTTTTTAGCAATTTCTTTGGTAATATCTAATTGGTTATCTAAGATATAATCTATATCCTTATTTGTTAGTTTAGCTATCTCTCCAGGATGAGGAGTAATTACTAGAGGAGCTTTAGCCTTTTTTAATATGACAGGATCTTCACTTAATGCATATATCGCATCAGCATCTACTACAAGAGGTATAACAGATTTTTCAATAATTTTTCTTACTAATTTTTGAGTCTCTAATTGTCGGGAAATACCAGGACCTATCCCTAATACGGAAAAATCTTTCATTAATTTTAAAATTGTTTCTTCTGCATCCTTTCCTAAAGACTGTTTTTTTGTTTCAGCAAGGGGGAGGGTCATAACTTCAGTTAATTTTATTTCCATTATTTGATTTAAGCTTCGAGGAATTCCTAATATTACAATACCTGTTCCACTTCTCATAGCTGCTTCACTGGCTAAATACGCCGCTCCAGTCATACCAACCGAACCAGCCAAAATTAAGACTTTACCGAAAGAACCTTTGTGGGAATAGGTTGCACGAAAAGGTAGAAGTGATTTGACTGTCTCTTGGGTTACCATATTAGTTTTTATTTTATTATTTTTTAAAAGATAAGGGGGGATGGCAATGTCTTCAACTATTATCTTTCCTGCGTAGCTTGCTCCGGGAAAGAGCAGTAAACCAATTTTTGGCAGGGCTAAAGTAATAGTATGAGTTGCCTTTATGCATGGTCCTTCAATCTTTCCGGTATCTGCATATAAACCAGAAGGAACATCAATTGCAACTATTTCCTTGCCAGTAATATTAACTAAATCTATTATCTTGGCTTTTAAACCAGTCACCTTTCCTTGCAGTCCAGTTCCTAATATAGCATCAATAATCAAATCAGAATTTTGTATGGTCCCTTCTATTTCTTCGAGTTTTACTGTTTCTATTTCGATTAATTCGACTCCCATTTTATCAATTATATTTAAATTTTCTCCCGCTTCACCTTTAATTTTATTAAAAGAAACCAGGAGAAATACTTTTACTTTCACTCCATAATTGTAAAGATGACGGGCTACTACAAAGCCATCTCCGCCATTATTACCCGATCCAGCAAAGATAATAACCTTTTTTAATCTTAAATCAGGATAAATATTTTTCAGGCTTTGAAATATTCTTAATCCAGCATTTTCCATTAAGGTAAGACCAGAAAAGTTATTTTCCTCTATTGCTTTACGATCAATTTCTCTCATTTGTTGACTGGTAACTACCTTCATAAGATAACTCCTCTTAAATTAGTCGTTAGTGAATAGTGAATAGTTCGTTAGTGTATCGTATTGCGTATTGCGTTTGGATTTAAATGACAAAAAGAGAAAAAACCTGCAATATAGAACATACAACTATTTAATTATCACAGATTGCTTATCATTGTTTCTCTCTGTCTTCCGCCCTCTATTTTATTCACGAGATACGATTCACGGGATACAATTTCGTTGTTCGTATCTAGGTATCTAGTATCTCGAAAGAAAAATAAATTCAAATACACAACTTTTTTAATTTTTTAATATTTTAACTATTTGTTTTTTTGTGAGATACAATTCACGAGATACGAGATACGAATTTGTTCCGGGTAACCGGTAAACTGGCTAACCGGCTAACCATATTCATTATATACTATATACTAATTTGGCTTCCTTCTTCTTTTTTCTTAACTAACTAACCAGGTAACCAGCTAACTAGCTAACTAAATATGCTCTACGCTATACTAATACAAGATGCGAAACAGTTTAGTAATTTTTACTTATCAAGTAGGCTTTCCAGGATCACTTGGGCAATAGCATATTCTTTTGTATGAGAGATAGTTAAAAAATATCTATCAATATCTTTTCCAAAAGTAATTTCTTTTAATTTTCCAGATGTGTTTATGATAGGTTGCCCCAGTTCATCATTTTTTATCTCAATCTCTTTCCAATTAGCCTCTCTTAATCCTAATCCCAATGATTTTAACAGGGCTTCTTTGGCAGCAAATTTTCCCGCATAGGATTGAAATTTATTACCCTTCTTTTTTTCACAATATTCTCTCTCTAAGGGGGTAAATATCCTAAAGATAAAATTATCTCCCCATCTTTTAATTATTTTTTCTACTCTTCCTATTTTAACTAAATCTATTCCACAACCTACAATCAATAATATCATTCCTTTTCTTACTATTTTTTTGGCAGTTAATAAATAAGTATTTTAAAATTCTCTATAATAAAAATTGCCTTCTTTTATCTTTCCTTTTAGCCATTTCAATAAATATTTCTTAACTATGTTTCTGCTAACGGGTATTAAAAAAATAAAACCTATTATATCGGTAACAAAACCAGGTGTAAGAAGTAATATCCCTCCGGCCAGGATAATTGCTCCCTGAATTAAGCTGTCCCCTGGCATGATTCCCTCATTTAAATCATTCTGAATCTTCTTTAAAATCATAAAACCTTGACCTTTTACCAGGTATGCTCCAATTATCCCAGTTAAGATGATTATGCCAATTGTAGTTAGACTCCCTATCTTCTTCCCCACTTCAATTAGAATATATAGTTCTGTTACTGGAACTATTACAAATAATATTAATAGTTTAGTAAAAAACATCGTTTGCTCCCATCTATTATTAATCTGATTATTTTAAGAAAGTTTGGTAATTAACCTTATTAAATACTAAAATCTAACTTAGGTAAATTCATTAATCTTCAATCCGATATACTAACTTATATAAGACCTAAATAAAAATCAAGGATACATATATTCATCTACTTCTTTCTGCATCTCCTTAGATACAACTATAAACTTCCCCTTTGCCTCCGTCAATAAGGTGCCATCTTCTGAACGAGCTTCCGCTTGAGCCTCAATCATTCTGCCTAAATCTTTAGTCATCTGAGCGGTAAAGATAATTTTTTCACCCACAAGAGCTTTTTTTCTGTATTTGATGTTTATTTCCACGGTCATAGTCATAACATCCTTAGTTATGATTGCAGTTCTGCCCATTATTTCATCTAAAATAGAAAATAGTATTCCTCCGTGAACAATTCCTTTAAAGCCTTGATGTTTTGATTCGGGAATAAACTCCACTCTAATTTTATCTTGGTCCCTGAAAAAAGTGATATTTAAACCTATAGGATTATCTTTCCCACAGACAAAACAGTTTTTGTATCCTGGTAAAGCTTGCAAAAGTAAAACCTCCCTATAATTGGTTAGTTGGTTACTTAGTTATGTAGCTTACTGCATAAACAAATAACTAACTGACCAACAAGTGATGTAATGTGTAACACGTGATAAATAACCTGTAATAAATACCTGTTTTTA
>JAUVOA010000107.1 GCA_030599445.1 Atribacterota bacterium
AAAACCACAGATCTTAAAAATAAACGACATTCCCATAAATCAGTACAAACCTGATATAAAAAAAGAGATAAAGGAGTATGGAAAAGAAAAACTCCTTAAGATTTACTATGATATGCTTATAATTCGAGAATTTGAGTCCATGCTTAATTCCATAAAAACCCAAGGATCTTATGAGGGTCTCGAATACGATCATAAAGGCCCTGCTCATCTATCTATTGGCCAGGAAGCAGCCGCCGTAGGTCAATGTATACCTTTAGCTATCGAAGATTTTATTTTCGGTTCCCATCGCAGTCATGGAGAGGTTTTGGCAAAATGTTTTTCAGCTATAGATAAACTAGAGGAGAATGAACTTCTTAAGATAATGAAATCTTATATGGATGGAGACTGCCTAAAAGTAGTAGAAAAGGAACATAAAGGTAATATTAAATCACTTGCCCAAGATTTTACACTATACGGAGTTCTGGCAGAGATATTTGGACGAGCTAACGGTTTTAATAGAGGTTTGGGTGGTTCGATGCACGTTTTTTTTGCACCATTTGGCAGTATGCCCAATAATGCTATTGTAGGAGGGGCAGCGGATATTTCAGTAGGTGCTGCTCTTTTTAAAAGGATTAATCGAAAACCAGATATGGTAATCTGTAATATCGGTGATGGCTCTATGGGCTGTGGCCCGGTATGGGAAGCAATTATGTTAGCCGCAATGGATCAATACCGCACACTTTGGGATAAAGATATTGGAGGTGCTCCTCCTATTCTATTTAATTTCTTTAATAATTTCTATGGCATGGGTGGCCAGACCTCAGGTGAAACTATGGGTTACAAAATTCTTGCCCGGGTAGGAGCCGGGGTAAACCCTGAAAACTTGCATGCTGAACGGGTTGACGGTTATAATCCTTTGGCAGTAGCCGATGCTATTGAAAGAAAGAAGAAAATTCTTCTCAAAGGAAATGGTCCTGTTCTTCTGGATACCATAACTTATCGTATTTCAGGTCATTCACCATCAGATGCATCATCTTATAGGACTAAAGAAGAAATTTCTGCCTGGCAAGAGACTGATTGTATTAGGGGATATGAGGATTACCTTAAGAAAAACAGAATTATAACCTCAAGTAAGGTGGATTCTTTAAAACAGGAAGTAACCTTGAGAATTACTAAAGCCCTGAGGTTAGCAGCGTCTCTTGAAATCTCACCCAGGATCAATCCTGATTTTATTGAAACAGTAATGTTTTCCAACCAGTACAAAGATAGAATGGAACAACGAACACCAGAAGTCCTTATTCCTAAAGAAGGTAACCCTCGGGTTAGATCACTTACTCATAAATATCGTTTTGCCTTAGATGAAAATGGTAAAACTTACCCCAAGGTAAAAGTCTTTACCTATCGTGATGCCCTCTTTGAGGCCATGTTTTACCGTTTTTATGAAGACCCAACTATGGTGGCTTACGGAGAAGAAAACCGTGACTGGGATGGGGCTTTTGCCGTATATCGAGGCTTGACCGATGCCCTTCCTTATCATCGATTATTTAATACACCTATTTCTGAAGGAGCCATTGTGGGTTCAGGAGTAGGTTATGCTCTAAGTGGTGGCCGTGTGGTGGTAGAGCTTATGTATAGCGATTTTATCGGACGGGCAGGGGATGAACTTTTCAATCAGGTCTCCAAATGGCAGTCAATGTCAGCAGGTCTTCTTACTATGCCCCTTACCATTCGTGTTTCAGTAGGGAATAAATATGGTGCCCAGCATTCTCAAGACTGGACTAGCCTGGTTGCTCATATCCCGGGTCTTAAAGTAATGTTTCCAGCCACCCCCTATGATGCCAAAGGAATGCTAAATCTCGCTTTACACGGTACAGACCCGGTAGTATTTTTTGAAAGCCAAAAGCTTTATGATATAGGAGAGTTATTTATTTCCACCGGAGTTCCCGAAGATTATTACGAAATACCGGAAGGTGAACCAATAATCAGGAAAGAAGGAAAAGATATTACTATTCTCACCATAGGTGCAGCTCTTTATAGGGGAATGGAGGCTGCAGAAGAACTTGAAAAGAAATATAAGGTTTCAGCAGAAGTAATCGACTTGAGATTTATTAATCCTCTAAACTATGATTTGATTATTAAATCTGTAAAGAAGACGGGAAGACTTGTACTTGTTTCCGATGCCTGTGAACGTGGTTCTTTTCTCCACACCATTGCTTCCAATATTACCCAATTTGTATTTGATTATCTTGATGGCCCAGTAGTAGTAGTGGGTTCCCGTAATTGGATTACTCCAGCAGCAGAGATGGAATCTGTTTTTTTCCCGCAGAAAGAGTGGATTATTGATGCAATTCATAAACGTCTTTATCCTTTAGACGGGCATCAAGTTACAACTGATCAGTCTACAACTGAGCAGATAAGGAGAAATAAAATTGGGATATAAGATTGTTATTGAAGATTAAAATCAGTTCGGGATAAAAAAATGAAGGATAAAATTATTCAGGAATCAAATGGAAGTAATAAAAGGTCCAGACTTTTTGGATTAGAAAAAATCTATAAATTAATAAAAATAAGAGAGGAACAGTTCAAAAAAACAGAAGAAGTGAATAATCATGTGCATACTATCTATTCTTTTAGCCCTTATTCACCTTCAATGGCTGCTTATTTAGCCTGGAAGGCTGGTCTTCAGGCTGTGGGGATTATGGATCATGATTCTGTTTCCGGTTGTAAGGAGCTAATAAAGGCTTGTAAGATAATTGGTATTGCTTCTACTGTAGGATTTGAATTACGAGTAAATTTTTCCGGAACTATAGTTGAAGGAAGAAAACTGAATAATCCGGATTCTAAAAATATAGTTTATATTGCTATCCATGGTATTCCTGAATCAAAGTTACCGGAAGCTAAGAAATTTTTAAATCCAATACAGATTGCTCGGAATAAGAGAAATAAAAAAATACTGGCTAAACTAAATAATTTAATTAAAAATTACGGGATAGGAGAAATTGATTTTGCGAAAGAGGTTTACAATATTTCCCAGGCACAGGAAGGCGGGAGCATTACCGAACGTCATATTCTTTACGCCTTTGCCAGAAAAATTATTCAAAAAACGGGGAAAGGGGAAAAACTTATTTCATTTTTGAAAGATAATCTTGATATAGCGCTTTCCGAAAAGATTAAAAAATTTCTCTTAGATGAAAATAATCAATTTTATTTATATGATCTTTTAGGAATATTAAAAAGCTCCTTTTTAGATAAAATTTTTATTCAACCTGATTATGAAGAGTGCATAACTGTGTATGAGGCTGTAAAGTTTAGCAATTCTATAAATGCTATCCCTGCTTATGCTTATTTAGGAGACGTAACTGATTCACCCACAGGCGACAAGAGGGCTGAAAAGTTTGAGGATGATTTTTTAGAGGAACTGATTCCTGAATTAAAGAAAATAGGTTTTAAGGCAATTACTTATATGCCAGCACGCAATACTCTTGACCAGCTTTTACGGTTGCAAAGACTCTGCAGAAAATATGAGTTTATGGAAATAAGTGGTGTGGATATAAACAGTCCACGGCAATCTTTTAATTACGCCATAATTCTAAGACCAGAGTTTGCTCATCTAATTGAAGCAACCTGGGCTCTCATCGCCCATGAAAAACTGGCGAATTATGATGAAAAATATGCTTTGTTCAATAATAGAAATCCGTTAAAAGGCAAATCACTTAGAGAGCGGATTGTAACATATAGCGAAATTGGTAGGAGAATAGATAGTCGACATCCTGAACTTGTTTACCAAAAAGTAAACTTTTAAATAATTTTTTGATATTATTTCTCGGAGGAGAAAGATGAAAAATATCTATATAGAAACAATTGCCCCGCTTTTACGCGGTCTAACCTTTGATGGTGAAAAGGGTAATATTAGTATATTTGAAGATGATTCAAGGAAAGTGGGTTTTGCTTTTAATAAAATTAGATCAGAAGAGATCTTACCCCTGTATTTGAAAGGAGTAGAAAACCAAAATTTACTCAAAAAGGAACAACTCGGAGAAAAAATAATTTCTTATACAATTAATAAGTTCAAAGATTATATTAAGAAATATAAACAAAAACCAAAAATTGTCATTCTTGAAAATATTGGCATCTTTTACTTAGGAGAATCTTATGATGATGCGATAAACGTAAAAGATAATTTTGAAGATATCTTAAAGAGTATAAGAGTTAAATCTGAACCCTCTGAACCTCAAGATTGCATAGAGAAAAAAAATTCAAAGGTAATAACAGATAAATACCGCAATCGAAGTTTGGAAGAGTGTTGTAATGATGGAAAATCAAACAGGAATAATATAGTGAAAAATAAAATAGCAGTAGTGACCGGAGGAGCTCAGGGTTTTGGAGAGAGCATAGTGAGAGAGTTGACGAAATCAGAATGTTTGGTATTTATTGCCGATATTAATGTTAAAGGGGCTAACCAGTTGGCAGAGAAGTTAAATATTAAACATAAAAGGACAACGGCTTTACCAATAAAAGTAGATGTGACGGATGAAGATTCTGTTAAGAAAATGATATATGAGATAGTTAAAAAAGCCGGTGGCATCGATATTTTTATAAGTAATGCAGGGGTATTGAAGGCAGGCAGTGTAAAGAAAATGGATTTTGCTACTTTTAATTTTGTAACTAATGTAAACTATGTAGGCTATTTTCTTTGCACAAAGCATGCTTCTAAAGTTATGGCACTTCAAAATATACCCAGTAAAAAATATTTTACTGATATTATTCAGATTAACTCAAAATCCGGGCTTAAAGGTTCAAACAAAAACAGTGCATATGCAGGAAGTAAGTTTGGAAGTTTAGGTCTTACTCAGAGCTTTGCTTTAGAACTTATTGATGACAACATCAAAGTAAATTCTATTTGTCCGGGAAACTTTTTTGAAGGTCCTTTATGGTCTGATCCAGACAAAGGACTTTTTGTTCAATATCTTCGAACTGGAAAAGTACCAGGTGCAAAAACCATTGAAGATGTGAAGAGTTTTTATGAGACAAAGGTTCCGATGAAGAGAGGTTGTACCGGTGAAGATGTGGTAAAAGCAATTTATTATCTAATCGATCAAAAGTATGAAACTGGTCAAGCTATTCCGGTAACCGGTGGTCAGGTAATGCTGAAATAAATTATTTTAATTTTAGGAAGCGATGATAATGAAGACTAAAGCGGTAAGGTTATATGGAAAAAACGATTTGAGATTGGAAGAATTTGAATTACCAGCAATTAAGGATAACGAAATTCTTGCCCATATTATTTCTGATAGTCTCTGTATGTCTTCTTATAAAGCGGCAGTTCAGGGAGCTAATCATAAAAGAGTACCAACTAATGTAGTAGATAATCCGGTTATAATCGGTCATGAATTTTGTGGTGAAATTATAAAAGTGGGTAAAAAGTGGCGATACAAATTCAAATCAGGCCAGAAGTTTGCTATCCAACCCGCTCTAAATTATCAAGGGAGTCTTCATGCACCCGGATATTCTTTTCCTTATATAGGTGGGGATGCCACCTATATTATCATCCCTAATGAAGTGATGGAAATGGATTGTTTATTAGAATATAAGGGAGAAGCCTTTTACGGCGGGTCTTTAGCGGAGCCGATGTCTTGCATAATCGGAGCTTTTCATGCTGCCTATCATATAATTCAGGGTAAATATATTCATAATATGGGAATAGTAAAAAATGGAAATATGGTAATTTTGGCCGGAGCAGGACCGATGGGTCTTGGGGCAATAGATTATGCATTACATAGTGATAGAAGACCTAAATTATTAGTAGTGACTGATATTAATAAAGCAAGATTGAAAAGAGCTTCCTCAATTCATACTAT
>JAUVOA010000185.1 GCA_030599445.1 Atribacterota bacterium
AAGAATTAAAAATTGGAGATGTAGTTAAACTTAAATCAGGCGGTGCTATTATGACAGTTAAGAATATCGATGAAAATGGCGAAATATATTGCCAGTGGTTTTCGGGGGATAAACTTAATAAACTTGAAGATGGCTATTTTCCACCTGATTCCTTAGAAAAACAAATAATTTTTTTGTAAAGCGAAACTGGAATAATAATTAAAAATAATTAAAAAGGAGGCTATAAGATGGATTTTTTAAAGCTAAAATTTACTCATTACAGCCTTTGTTACTACGCCAATGATAAAGAAATAAAACCAGACGATTGTATAATAAAAATAAGTTGTTATGGGCATGACAAAAAAGTAAAACAAGATCTTGGTGGAACTGCATTAACAATAAAATTCTTCAAGGATGACTCAGAGATTCCTCCAAATGAGCATAAAAGGAATTTTCCTGGATTTAAAAAAGAATATGGACGGGTAAAGAGGATAAGTCTTCATTATCCTATTAGTCAATTCAATGACATTATTTCGATTCTGCGCTACGAGAAGAAGCCTCTCTATCTTTTTATAGAAGAAGGAGAATACAAAGACAGTCCAAAAGGTGGATTATTAACAGAAGGGCTAGTAGAAGATGATGATAAATATGAAGATGTTCCTATTGAGTATTACAAATAAATAATAAGTATTACAAACATTACTAACAATACAAGCATTACAAACATATAGCAAGTGGAATTAATGAAAACAATGATACGATTTTAAGAATAAATTAACAATATAAAATTAAGAAAGGAGGAAATAAAATGAGCGAAGCATTTATACAAAGAATTAAGGAACTTAGGAAGCAGGAAAAATTGACTGATTTTGAGCACTGTTAATTACTATGCTTAGGTCATATAATGAGTAGCTTGGTCAGCATAGATGATAACCTTAATAGTATTAACCATCGTTTTGGCGTGATATTTGATAAATAGGTAATTAATATAAACATTACAAACATTACAAGTATATAGCAGGGGGAATCAATGATAAAAATAGTAATATTAAATTTTAAGGGTGGAACCGGAAAACTACGACAGCGGTCAATTTAGGTTATGCCTTATATCTTAAGGATCATAAGGTATTAATTATTCCAATTATAAATGCAGGTTAATTGAAAAAATATACTTTTAAGGGTAACTTATATATTAATTCCTAACAGATGCTCATTATTTCTTCTAATTCTTGACACACTTTTTCAGTTTCATCACTCACACAAAAGTTGCGAAAATCGTCCTGTCTGAGAGGAGGCGAGGTGAACATTTATCAGTAAAGTAATAGTTTTTATTGCAGGAAAAAAATACAGTAAGCGGCCGCAGATGTTTATTAAATTAATAAAGAAACATTTTTAATTTCTTTACTAAAAAAGGAGGAAATCTAATGAAAAGACTATTATATCTTAACTTAATAATTGTGCTGATATTAGCTGGTATGATGATCATGCCAGGTTGTATTCCAGAGATACCAAAACCTGATTTGGTACCTGTTAACCCTAATAATTGGGTAAACTTCTGTGATGCGGATGATTCTGGAAATTTGAGAGTGCATATTAAAAATCAGGGAATGGCAGCTGCAGGTCCTTCAACTTTGGAGGTTGATTTTGGTCAATATGGGCAAATTTTAGAATCCGTTCCAAGCTTATTAGCTGGAGAGACCACCACCATTTTAGCCCCGATACCCTTCGGTTGTTTTAACCCTGATTGTGACTTTGAAATTACCGTAGATAGTGCAGGTGTCATCGATGAATCTAATGAACTAAACAACAGTCAAACAGGTAGCTGCATAGGATAATGATCGTATCATTTTTATCTCTGGCCGCTTACTTTATTATTATTTAAAAAGGAGTAAAAAGAAAGAGGAATTAGAGTTTGATATTGGTATGATCTCATCAGCAGCCCTTTAACCTTTACTAAAGGATTTTTTGTTTAATCTTTATAATTTAAAAAAACTTTTTAAAAGATTGAGAAGCTCTTTTTTTTCTTTAATGGATTTATTAGCATATGGTCGCAACATGCGTTCGGTAATAAGTTTTGATTTAAGTGGATCATTAAATTTTTCAAATCTTGAACGATTAAGGAATCGAGCTTTAACAAGTTCAAAATTTGGTGAATACGTACTCTCGAGACACCGAGTTTTCTTGCAAGGTCAGACTGGTTTTTTACTTGGCCCTTATCAATCATCCGTTTATATTCTCTCGCTAAGTAAATAGGGTTTTGGTATGTTCGAACAATTTTATTGGCCTTCATTGCTTTACGAGAAAAATAAAATGTGAATATAAAAGTTCTATCTATGGAATAACTTGGGGAGCCGGATAGGATTCGAACTTTTTAAGCACAAAGAGCATGGCTGTACTAACTTAATAATTGTTTAAATTTTTCTAACTTTTTGTAAGGGAGGGGTTGAGAGGGAAGGTGAATTTTTATTTTCCACATTAGTTGCATTTTAGTTTACCATTTCCAACTTACTTTACTCTTGAGACTAAAAGTGAGTTTGGTACCACTAGAGCAGAGAAGGGTGTAGAAGATAATTTTCTAAATAAACATCCTATATTAACTAAATAAAATACTAAATAACTTTTCGGAAACTTTGCATTGAAAGAGCAGGGGGTTTTAAAATAAGTTTTTTTAAAAAAGAAGGATTTTTAAAAGTTTTGTCGTATAGTGAATATAGGATGATACTATAATTACAAAGAAGTAATTCACATGCCTATTTGGGAGCATAAACGAAGTAATTCAGTTATTTTAAGCTAACCGCAATTCACCCGCCCCTCTTCGGGAGGGGGCTCTTGTCCCGACCAATCAGGAGTGTTAGACCTCAAGTGGAAATAGAGAAAGGAGGTGTTAACCATGATCTCAGCGTATATCTTGGTACGAATCAGCGCCACAAAACCTGGTGAAGTGGTGGATAAGCTTCGCCGAATTGAAGGAGTGAAGCAGGCTCACGTCACGATTGGACCGACTGACTGTATCGCCTTCATCGAGGGTCCAGACCTGGACGCTCTAGGGGCGTCTATTCTGGCAATCCGGGCCGTTGAGGGAGTTGAGAGAACCGACACGCGCCTAGCCTTCGCCTGATTTCGAGTGTCGTTCGCCTCGCTGGCTCGGTGCATGAGGAGAACGCCAAGGCATTATCGTGCTTAAAGAGGGCCAGCGAGCCTCGAATGTGGGAGTATTTCGCGTAAGCCAAGGCCAAGGGGGCAAGAAAGAACACTGTACGGCTCATATACTGGTGAGGCTACTGCCTCTGTTATCGTCGGTAGCATTAACTCTAGCGCTTACGGTAAGGATGCCTCAGCACTTGCGGGGCGTTGACAGGCAACTTTGTGTAAGGTTTCCTCTTCCGATGGCGCGGGCGAACTCTGCGCTCTCTTTGGTCGCTTGCCCTACTGGTCGGCTAACAACGGGTTGCCGGCGACTTCGCTACACTTCGTACGAATCGCCTACAGCAACTTCGGCAACCCCAAAAACATTGCCTCTTAAAGAAAAAATCAATAGGGGTCTCAACATTTAACATAACTTTTTTCCTGAATTAAAGTTTTGGTTCTTTATTTTTGGCAAAAAAAGGATTTTTAAAATAAGTGTAGTATATAATAAATAAAGATATTTTAAATTAATATTTATTCTTTGAAATAACAAAATATATATAATTTTAAAAATATTTAATATTGTATTCTGTATGAAGGTAATAGGAGAGACCTTTTCTTTTATTCAAAAAGAAAAGGAACCGAAGAGGCAAGATACGATAAACATTCAAACTTTCAGGCAAAAGGACTGTTACCGACAGAACTCTGGAGAGCTTTATACAAACAGGGCAAGTTAAAAAGCTAATTTACTATATAACTTGCCCTATTTTTGTATCATTATTTTATCTCTATTCAATTTTCCCTAACTCTACCTTCATCCCGGAGAGTTCTTTCTGAACTTCTGAAAAACGCAGAGAATAATATTCTCGATTTTGCTGGTTTAAGCTGGTGATTGTAT
>JAUVOA010000050.1 GCA_030599445.1 Atribacterota bacterium
TACATCGAGGCTTTAAAATTTTGTGGAGTTGAAGTAACTATATTGCAGGCAGATGAAAGATTTCCCGATTCTTGCTTTGTTGAAGATATGGCAGTTTGTACAAAAAAATTTGCAATGATAGCAAAACCGGGAGCACCATCAAGAAGAAGGGAAGAAAAAGAAATAATAGAAGTAATTAAAAAATATTATAATGATATTGAATATATAAAAGAACCCGGAACTCTTGAAGGTGGAGATGTAATGATGGTAGGAGACCATTTTTATATCGGACTTTCAGAGAGGACCAACAGAGAAGGGGCAGAACAATTAATAAAAGCTTTGGGAAAATATGGAATGTCCGGTTCGATTGTAGAAATTTCAGAGATGCTTCATTTAAAAAGTGGTTTGGCGTATTTAGAGGATAATGTTCTTCTTGTTACAGATGAATTTATAAATAATTTAGAATTTAAAAAGTTTAATAAAATAATGATTGATGAAGAAGAAACATATTCAGCTAATTGTATTAGGGTAAATGATTATGTGTTAGTTCCGGCAGGTTATCCTAAAACTAAAGAAAAAATTAAAGCCGCTGGTTTTAAGATAATTGTAATTGACACATCTGAGTATAGAAAGATTAACGGAGGTCTTAGTTGTCTGTCATTGAGATTTTAACTAAACGTCTAAATAATGGCGTAGATACTATAGGACTTGTTAAAAAAAATACAAAAATATCTTTAAAAGGATACTTCTTATTGTTTGTTTATTGTAAAAATGAGGTCGAATTCATCCGACTCCTCCTGCGAGAACCAACTGTCTATCTTCAGTTTTATCCGCATAATTTATACCACTTCAAAAATTTTTTAAAAAAAAGAAGGATTTTTTAAACACCGTGTGGTATATTAAAATAGTAAATTGGGTCACCCAGTAACCCAATCACTAAGCAAAAAGAGGTAAATATGGAATTTAAAGAAATTACTCCTGTCCGTTTATATGAGAGCGCAATAGAACAAATTATGGATTTAGTCAAAAGAAGCGAACTAAAACCCGGGGATAAACTTCCTCCGGAGAGAGAACTGGCTGAAAAATTATCTATCAGTAGGGGCTCTTTACGGGAAGCCTTTAGGGTTTTGGAATCAAAGGGTCTAATTAAAAGTAAGGCCGGTGGAGGAAGATATATTCGAGAGATAAGAAAAAATGGCTATAATAATACAGAAAATATTATCTTAAGTTTAGAAAAATCTTCTATTTTAGAACTTTTAGAAGCAAGGGAGATGCTTGAGGTAAAAATTGCCGTGATTGCTGCCCAGAGAGCCACTCCTGAAGATATGGAGTTAATTGAAAAAGCTCTAAATAAGGTGAAAGAGGAAGAAGAGCTAAAAGGTGATAAAAAAACAGAATCAGATACAGAATTCCATTTAGCCATAGCCAGCGCGTCTCATAATTTTGTTTTTACCAATATAATACGGCTACATTTGGATTTATTAAAAGGGACCCGAGAAAAAACCCAGCAAATTCCCGGAAGGCGGGAGGAACGATGGCGCGAACACCAAGCAATATTGCAGGCCATTAAAGAACATGATACTAAAAAAGCCGGAGAAGCTATGCTAAAACATTTGAGAAATGTAAGGAAAGTTTTGGTGAAAATATAAAATTAGTTCGAAAATTATATTAAGAATTGGAAAAAGTAGAACAAAGATTAGGATATTCAAAGAATATTATTTAGTAAAAGTGAGGAGATTATACTATGAAAGAGATAAGAGTTCTATCACCCGTAGGGATGTTGGGATATGGTTTCCCAGCAGAATCTTTTCAGAAAGGTTTAGAAAAAAAGCCCCATGTTATAGCTGCCGATGCTGGTTCCACTGATGCCGGTCCCCATAAATTAGGAGCAGGGGTGGGTATTGTAAGCAAAGAAGCAACCAAAAAAGACCTTACTTTAATGTTAACAGCGGGACGTGAAAATAAAATACCAGTTATTATTGGTTCTGCCGGAGGTTCCGGTGCCGAAGTCCATCTTAATTGGACCTCAGAAATAGTAAAAGAAATTGCTAAAGAGAAAAACCTACACTTTAAGATGGCCTTGATTCACGCAGAAGTTGAAAAAGATTATCTTAAAAAGAAGTTAGCCCAAGGGAAAATAAAGCCTTTAGGCCCTGTCCCTGAATTAACTTCTAAAGATATAGAAGAAGCTACTCGAATTGTGGCGGTAATGGGTACACACTCTCATATAAAAGCCTTAGAGATGGGGGCAGAGGTTATTATTGCCGGTCGTTCCAATGACCCGGCTATGTTTGCCGCTCTTCCCATTAAGGAAGGATATGATCCCGGACTGGCTTTACATATGGGAAAGATTTTAGAATGTGGAGCTATGGCTTCTACCCCAGGGACCACCTCTGATTGTATGATGGCATATTTAAGAGAGGATTGTTTTATAGTAGAACCGACTAATACCATGCGAAAATGTATCCCCAGCACAGTAGCTGCCCATACTCTGTATGAAAAATCGAGCCCCTTGCATATTATTGGTCCGGAAGGAGTAGTTGATGTTACCGGATGTAAATTTGAACAGTATAGCGAAAGAGCAATAAAAGTATCGGGCTCCAAATTGAAGAAGAGTGAAACCATTAATATAAAATTAGAAGGGGCAAATAAAGTAGCTTATCGGACTATATGTATCGCCGGCTTGAGAGACCCAATTATGATTAAGCAGATTAATGAATGTGAAAAACATGTTCGTGACACTGTACTTACTTACTTTAATAATATTTCTCCGGAAGATTACCAATTAATCTTTCATATTTATGGGAAGAACGGAGTAATGGGAGAATTAGAACCTCGAAAAGAGATTACCTCTCATGAACTTTGTCTTATTTTGGAGACCGTAGCTAAAGATCAGGAGTTGGCTAATACTATTTGTGCTTTTGCTCGCTCTACTTTAATGCATTATTCTTATAAAGGTCGCATTGCTACCGCCGGGAATTTAGCTTTTCCTTATGCTCCTTCAGATATTCCTACCGGAGCAGTTTATAAATTTAATATTCATCATTTAGTAGAAGTCGATGACCCAGATGAACTTTTTTCCGTAGAAATGGTAGAAGTTTAAAATAATAAGGAATTTGAAAAGGAGAATATATAAATGACTAAAGAAGTTTCGATTATAGATTTAGTAAAAGTAATCAGAAGTAAAAATGCCGGTCCTTTTGAGTTGACCTTTGATATAATTTTCAAGGATAAGGAAACTTACGAAAAAGTAAAGAGAACCAAAGTAATTACAAAAGAACTTATTGCCAAACTCTATCATATTCCCATTGAGAAAGTTCTTCATTTTGTAGAATTTGACCCCGCTAATGCCATAAAAGCAACTATTGTAAGACCGGTGGATTCAGGAAGCATCGGGGAGACCGATGTTTATGGGGCCCAACAACATGCCCCGCTTTTAGATATCAAAATACCTTATGAGGAATAAGGAGGAAAAAATGAAAGAAGATTTATTAAAATTTATTCCGGAGTTTAATTTAATCAAAGATTCAGATTTAAAAGAAAAGGTTTTGAAAGTTTGGGAGATTGCTCTTAAAGCGGGAAATTGGGAAGTAAAAGATCTTCAGAGAATGCCTTTTACTTTGTTAATTGAACCCTGCCCTTGTAGTATGATTGAACATATTAGGGGAGTGGTAAATGTTTCTGTAAATGCTGCCGAGGCTCTTCGAAGCATCTATGAAGATAAAGTGAAAATAAATGAGGATTATCTTGTTGCCGGGGCATTACTTCACGATATTGGGAAATTAGTAGAATATAAAGAGAAAAATAGAAAATTTGTTCAAAGCAATTTAGGGAAATTAGTTCGTCACCCCATATCAGGAGTGGGTCTTTGTTATAGTCAGGGCATTCCCGAAGAAGTAATGCATATTATTGCCTCCCATTCCTGGGAAGGAGATCGTTCCAAGAGAACTCCGGAAGCCATTATTGTCCACCATGCTGATTTTACCAACTTCGAACAATTTAAATAAATTTCTTAACAAACAGAAGGCTTGTCTTACTAAAACTAGTTAACCAATTAACCAGCTAACCAACTAACTAAATAAGGAGGTAAAGATGGGAAAGACTTTTGCAGAGAAGATATTAGCCCTTAAATCGGGTAGAGAAAGTGTAATTACCGGAGAAATTGTGACTGTTTCTCCGGATGTAGTAATGTCCCACGATAATACCGCCGCTATAGCAAAAAAATTCAAACAGATTGGAATTAATAAAGTAAAACATCCGGAGAAGATAGTAATCCCCCTGGATCATTGTGTTCCAGCAGCAACAGAAAAATATGCGACCAATCATAAAGAGATAAGAGAATTTATACAGGAACAGAAAATTGAGAATTTTTATGATATTAATACCGGAGTCTGTCATCAGGTTCTTCCGGAAAAAGGGCACATCATCCCCGGGACTCTTGTATTGGGAGCCGACTCACATACCACTACTTATGGAGCATTTGGAGCTTTTTCAGCCGGTATCGGCAGGAGTGAAGTTGCATCGATTTGGGCGACAGATGAAATATGGCTTAGAGTGCCGGAGACCATCAAGATAAATATTAAAGGTGAAATTCCACCGGGGATATATCCCAAGGATATTATTCTCCATATTATTGGAGATTTAGGTGCAGATGGAGCACTGTATAAAGCGGTGGAATTTAGCGGAAAAGTAATTAGAGAAATGAATATTGGAGGCAGGATGACTTTATGTAATATGGCAGTAGAGATGGGAGCTAAGATTGGCTATGTAGAACCGGATGAGACAACTATTCAGTGGCTTGCTGCAAGAACCAATAAAAAATACGAAATAATAAAGTCAGATGCTGACACTGAGTATGAAAAAACCATAGATTGCGATATAAGTGATTTAGAACCTCAAATTGCTTGTCCTCACACTGTAGACAATGTAAAACCTGTTTCGGAAGTGGTAGGGACCAGAATTGATCAGGCATTAATTGGGACTTGTACCAATGGGAGATTGGAAGATTTAAAAATCGCCAGCGAGATTCTTCGTGGTAAAAAGATTTATAACAGAGTTAGACTTTTAGTCTTTCCTGCCTCGATGGAGGTCTTTGCCCAGGCGATGGAAACTGGAATCCTTCAGGAATTAGTCAAAAGCGGGGCGGTAATAATGAATCCGGGATGTGGCCCCTGTTTGGGAGCTCACGAAGGGGCTTTGGCTCCGGGAGAGGTTTGTTTGAGTACTGCTAATAGAAATTTTAAGGGAAGAATGGGGTGTAAAGAGGCAGAAGTTTATCTGGCTAGTCCGGCAACCGTTGCTATTTCTTCCCTCTATGGTGAGATTACTGATGTAAGGGGGGATCTAAAATGAGTATTAAAGGGAAAGTATGGAAATATGGTGATGATGTAAATACTGATGTTATCTTTCCGGGGAAATATACTTATACCATAACTGACCCCAAAGAGATGGCTACACATGCTCTGGAAGACCTTGACCCGAAGTTTACTAAAGAAGTTGAAAAGGAAGATATTATTGTCGCGGGAAGGAATTTTGGCTGTGGCAGTTCCCGGGAACAAGCCGCAACCTGTCTTAAATATGCTGGAGTGGGAGCAATTGTTACCGAATCATTTGCCAGAATATTTTTCCGAAATGCTATCAATCAGGGACTCCCCTTGGTTCAGTGTAAGGAAGCAGTGGAGAACATATCTTCAGGTGAGACAATTACTATTGATTTTGAAAAAGGTAAATTGTCTTGTAAAAAGGGAGTTTTTAACTTTCCTCCTTTACCAGAATCAGTGTTAGGAATTCTTAAAGATGGAGGACTTATCCCCCATACAAAGAAAATGTTAAAAATTAAAGAAGGAGAATAGAAATGGCAAAATATAAGATAGCCTGGCTGCCGGGCGATGGAATCGGAAATGATGTAATGGAGGCAGCGAAGATTGTATTGGATGAGCTAAAACTTGATGCTGATTATATACCTGGTGACGTGGGTTGGGAGTTTTGGAAAAAAGAAGGAAATCCTTTACCTGATAGGACTATAAAAATTCTTAAAGAGACTGACTGTTGTCTTTTCGGGGCAATAACTTCCAAGCCTAAAGAAGAAGCAGAAAAAGAAGTTTCCGCCGAGCTTAAAGAAAAAGGCCATGTCTATTCGAGCCCCATTGTAAGATTACGTCAGGAATTTAAGTTACATACTAATCTGAGACCATGCAAGGCTTACAAAGGGAATCCTCTTAATTACCGTGACGATATAGATTTAGTAGTTTTCCGAGAAAACACCGAAGGGCTATACAGTGGAGTAGAATTTCATCCTCTACCCAAAGAGGTAATGGATTCTCTTTTAGAAAATCATTCTAAGATGAAAAGATTTAAAGAGATTCCTTTGGAAGATATTGCTCTATCCTGCCGAATTTTTACCAGGAAAGCTTGCCAATCTATTGTTCGTCAAGCCTTTGAATATGCAAAGAAGTTTAAAAGGAATTCAGTTACAGTTGTGGAAAAACCTAATGTAATCAGAGAAACCAGTGGGTTAATGATAAGAGAGGCTCGTAAGATTGCTCAAGAATATCCCGGGATTGAATTGTGGGAAACTAATGTAGATGCGATGTGTATGTGGTTGGTTAAGAATCCTCAAAATTATAGTGTCCTGGTTTCTTCTAATATGTTCGGAGATATAATTTCTGATCTCTGTGCTCAATTGATAGGTGGTTTAGGGTTTGCTTCCAGTGCTAATATCGGAGATGATTATGCCCTCTTTGAGCCGACTCATGGCTCTGCTCCCAAATATGCAAGGCAGTATAAAGTAAACCCCATGGCTATGCTTTTAACGGTTAAGCTGATGTTAGATTATTTAGGGGAAAAGGAATTAGCTCAAAGATTAGAAAATTCTATTGCTCAGGTTATTGAGGAAGGAAAAGTCAGGACTTACGATTTAGGCGGTACAGCTTCAACTTTAGATGTAGCCAGAGAAGTAGCAAAGAAATTATCTTAAATTTTAAGGAAGGTGAAAAATGGAGACTATAAGTCAAAAATGGGCTAAATTTGCCCTGGGATTAAATTATGAAAATATTCCCCCGGAAGCTTTAAAAGAAGCCAAACGATTTCTTTTAGATAGTGTGGGGTGTGCCTTTTCTGCTCTCGATAATAAAGATACTCAAGCAGCTTATAATTATATTCAGGATCTAGGAGGAAAAGAGCAAGCTACTATTATCGGATGGGGAATAAAGACCAATCTTCCTCAGGCTACTTTAATGAATTCTTTATTAATTAGAGCTCTCGATTATAATGACATCTACTGGGAACAGGATCCCTCTCATCCTTCAGATATTATTCCCTCTGTGCTTAGTACAGGAGAATTTATGAAAAAAAATGGGAAAGAGGTACTGGTAGGAATAATAATTGCTTATGAATTAGAGATGCGTTTATGCCTGGCTGCTTTTCCGGGAGTTCGGGAGATAGGTTGGCATCACGCTACTCTAACTCAATTAGTAAGCCCGGTAGCAGCTGGAAGAATGCTGGGTTTAAGTGAGGAGGAGGTAGTCGCTGCTATAGGGATCAGCGGCTCTTCTCATTTTACTTTAGGAGGAGTAGTAGCCGGGCACCTCACTAATATGAAAAATGCCGCTGACCCTTTAGCAGTTGAATCAGGTGTACGGGCTGCCTCGCTGGCCAGTAAAGGTTATACAGGCCCGGTAGAGGTATTTGAGGGTAAAGAAGGATTATTTGAAGTGTTGGATAAAGTAAAATGGGATAAGGATATTTTAACCAAAGGATTAGGAGAGAATTTTTTAATTAATCAATGTGGCTATAAAGCTTTTCCTACTGAAGCGCTAACCCATCAACCCATTACTACTGCCTTAGAGGTGATGAAAGAAAATAAACTTGACCCTAAAGGAGTTAAAGAAGTTTTGATAGAGACTACTACTCGGGGAGCAGATATTCTCTCTGACCCCAGTAAATATAAACCTACCACCAAAGAGACTGCCGACCATTCTCTCCCTTATTGCATAGCAGTTGCAGTAGCTAAAGGTAATGTCCTCCCTTCTGATTTTGAAGAAGATGCCCTTCGAGATCCTTTAGTCTGGTCATTGCTCGATAAGATTAAGGTAGTAGCCAACCCTGAAATCGATGCCCTCTTCCCCAAAGTAAAACGAGCTATTGTAACCATCAAAACTTCTCAAAGGGAATATAAAAAGCAAGAAAATTTTGCCAAAGGTCAACCGGAACGACCTTTAAGCGAAGAAGAGCTTATTTCTAAATTTAAAGCTAACTCGGAGAAAAAAATATCTTCTTCCAGAATGGAGGATATCATTAAAGCCACACAAGAATTAGAGAATATCAATGAAATCGGAGAATATATGAAACTTTTGGTAAGTGATAAATAGAAAAAGAAAGGGGAAAAAATGAAAGCAATAGTATTGGGTTGTGGTTTGGTAGGTGGGCTGATTGCTAAGGATTTGGCCAAAGATAAAGATTTTCAAATAACTGTAGCAGATATTGATGAGAAAAAATTAGAGAAATTAGCTAAAGAGGCTGGCATACAAGGAATAAAGGCAGATTTATCTGACTCAAAAGCTATTAAAAAGATAGTTGCTGATAAAAATATAGTAATCGGTGCCGTCCCGGGGTTTTTAGGATTTAATATGTTACGATCAGTTATTGAAGCCGGTAAGAACATAGTCGATATATCTTTTATGGCTGAAGATACCTTGAATTTGGAAGAACTTGCCAAGAAGAAGGGTGTTACCGCCGTGGTGGATATGGGAGTTGCCCCGGGAATGAGTCACATGATTGTAGGTTATGTAGATAGCCTGTTAGATGAAACTGAAAGTGCTACTATTTTAGTAGGAGGACTTCCGGTGATAAGAGAATGGCCTTATGAATATAA
>JAUVOA010000203.1 GCA_030599445.1 Atribacterota bacterium
CTCAAAACATAAGAGAGAAGAGTAGAAAAATAGGTTTTCAGGATAAAGTAAATTTAGATAACAATTTACTCAATCTAAGAACACTCAATTTATCAGGAGGAAATATTACTAAAATATCTATTAAATATAACCAAAAATATACCATATCTTACGAGTATAAAGCTAGTGCCAATACTTATTTAAGGTACATAAGTTCTAAGCCCCATCAGGATAGTAAAACTTTCGAACCCATAACTGTTTCCAATATAATAATTCAATATGTTCCGGTTAAAAAAATCCCCGGTGATGGAGAAGGAAGACTGGAAGTAGAGGTTATCGGAGAAGGTATTGCCAAGGTATTTTACGGAGGGAATTATTTTTTATCTAAATGGGTTAAAAAATCTAAAGACCAGCTAACCGTATATTATAACCGCCAGGGAAAACTTTTAAATTTGAATCAGGGGAATATCTGGATTCATTTAGTACCGGAGGAAACAAAGGTGTGGTTTAAATAAGGAAGGTGAAAATACTGTGAAAAAAGAATATAAAAAATTAATTGAAGAAGCAGAAAAAGCCAGAAAAAGGGCCTATACTCCCTATTCTAAATTCAAAGTGGGAGCTGCTGTTCTCAGTGTCAATGGCGAAATATTCACCGGTTGCAATATTGAGAACGCATCTTTTGGTTTGGCCGTATGCGCAGAAAGAGTGGCTATTTTTAAAGCTATCTCAGAGGGCACAACTAAATTTGAAGCTATAGCTGTTATTGGTGATACAGACAAACCCTGTTCTCCCTGTGGTGCCTGCCGACAGGTGATATCAGAATTTGGTGAAGATATCCCCCTGATTATGGCGAATTTAAAGGGAGATGTTAAGATTAAAAAAATAAAAGAATTGCTTCCCGAGGCATTTGGTAAAAAAGATCTTTTATAGTGGAGATTAGCTTATAGTATGTTGTATAAAACGGAAGGCATAGTCCTAAAAAGCATGGAATATGAAGAAGCTGATAAAATTGTTACTATATACACTAAAAATTACGGTAAGATTACGGCCATTGCTAAAGGAGTCCGTAAGACAAAAAGTAAATTCGGAAGCAGTTTGGAAATATTAACTCACTCTAACTTTTTGATTTATAAAGGTAGAAATATCGATATTGTCAGTCAGACCGAAATATTGGAATCTTTTTTCTCAACGAGCAAAGAAGTTATTAAGTTTGCTTTTGCCGTCAATTGTGTGGAAGTAGTTAATAGATTAACCGAGGAACAGGAAATAAATATTGGTCTATTTAATTTATTAAAAGAGGTTTTACATTATTTGAAGGGATCTAATGATCCAAAATTACTGACCTTATCTTTCAAATGGCAAACTATATCAATTTTAGGATATAGACCGTCTCTTGATCATTGTTGTAGATGTAATAAAAGTGTAGAAGAGCAAAAAGAAATATATTTTAATATAAAAGAAGGCGGACTGGTATGCAATAATTGTATAGCCAAAGATAAAGAAGGATGTGTTAAAGTTTCTCTTTATTTTAATAAATTAGTAAGAAAAATACTAAATACACCTTTATCTACTATATCAAATGCGACCATTCCTGTTAAAAAGATGAAAGAGTTAGAAAAAATAACTGATTTATATATAGCCTATCATTCTGAGAAAAGCTTTAAAACGGATAGATTTTTAAAATCTCTGTAATTGATTGCCGGTTAGCTAGTTACCTGGTTAGTTGGTTAATTGGTTTTCGATTAAAGAAAATTGCTCTGTAGTAATCAGTTCTCAATATGTAACTAAAAACTTAAAGCGAAAAACCATAATTCAAAACTTTTTCTATTAAAATAAATTATTATTTTTGATGTAGGGGTCGGATTCATCCGACCCGTAATTATGTGGGTTCGATAAATCGAACCCCTACCTTAATTCAAAGACAGGCGAGACGCACGTCCTACGGTTTTATAGAGATTATTGAGGGCGTATACAATACGCCCCTACTTCTTTTTCTCTTTTAATTTCTTAACCAGCTAACCATGTAACCAACTAACTAGCTAACTAACTTCTTACGCGATACGAATAAGTCGTTGACAATTAAGACCGATTTTGCTATATTAACAGAGAAAATATAGTCCCTCTCTCCAACAGGTAATAGGTTTTCAAAAATCTTACATGAGAGGGAATTTTATTTATAATTAAGAGAAAGAGATGACAATATGGATTTTCAAGAAATTATTTTTAATTTACAGAAATTTTGGGGGGAACAGGGCTGTATCATTCAGCAGCCTTATGATATAGAAAAAGGGGCAGGAACGATGAACCCAGCCACTTTTTTAAGAGTATTAGGTCCTGAACCCTGGAGAGTTGCCTATGTTGAACCCTCTCGAAGACCCGCTGATGGGCGTTATGGTGAAAATCCCAATAGGGTCCAACAACATTATCAATTTCAAGTCATATTAAAGCCTTCTCCCAAAAATGTACAGGAGATTTATTTTAAAAGTTTAGAAAATTTGGGGATATCAAGAAAAGAGCATGATATAAGATTTATTGAAGGTGATTGGGAAGCCCCTACCCTGGGTGCCTGGGGGTTAGGTTGGGAAGTCTGGCTTGATGGGTTAGAAATAACCCAATTTACTTATTTTCAGCAAGCTGGCGGGCTTGATTTAGATATTATTCCGGTTGAAATAACTTATGGGTTAGAGAGATTAGGTATGGTTATTCAGGATGTGGATAATGTTTTTGACTTAAAATGGGGTAAAAATATTACCTATAGAGATATACGTCATCAAGCAGAAGTAGAACAATCTAAGTATAACTTTGAAGAAGCAGATATACAGATGTTATTCAATCTCTTTAATGTTTATGAAAAAGAAGCCAGAAGATTGATAGAAATGGAGTTATCCTTACCGGCATATGACTATATATTAAAATGCTCCCATACTTTTAATTTATTAGATGCCCGGGGAGCAATTAGTGTCTCGGAAAGAACAGGATATATTTCCCGGGTAAGAAATATTGCCCGATTATGTGCAGAAGAATACATAAAGCAGAGAGAAAAATTGGGTTTTCCTTTAATTAAATAATAAAAGATCAGGCAGAGGATAAAATTTAATGAATAATGTAGTTTTAGAAATTGGAACCGAGGAAATACCAGCTCAGTATATGGAGAATGCCTTAAAAGATTTAAATAGGTTAGCAAAAAAGCACCTGGAAGAATCGAGGATAAAATATAAAGAAATAAAGGTTTACGGCACTCCTCGAAGATTAATATTATTTATTTTCCACATTAAGGAAAAACAGGAAAACATTTTTCAAAAAATTAAAGGACCTGCTTATTCAATTGCTTATAGTAAAGATTCACAACCCCAAAAACCTGCTCTAAAGTTTGCCCAAAGCCAGGGGGTAAATATAGAGGATTTAATTGTCGAAGATACAAAAAAGGGGAAATATATTTTTGCTTCTAAATCCGTAATGGGCCATCCAACTATTGGCCTATTATCCCAGATATTTCCTAAAATAATAAAGGGCATGCAATTTCCTAAATCGATGCGCTGGGGAGAAAAATCATTACGATTTATCCGTCCTATAAGATGGATACTTGCCCTGCATGGAAAAGAAATAATCAAGTTCAATATAAATGGTTTAGATTCTGAAAATATTACTTATGGTCATATACTTTTGGCGCCTCAAAAAATCAAGATATCTTCTACTCAGGAATATTTCAAGAAGTTAGAAAAAAGTTATGTAATAATCGATCCGCAAATTAGAGAAAATATTGTTAAAAC
>JAUVOA010000267.1 GCA_030599445.1 Atribacterota bacterium
AAAGGGGGAGTAGGGAAAAGTTCAGTAGCTATTAATTTAGCTTGTTCTTTAAGTGAAAAGGGTTTTAAAGTGGGAATATTAGATGCTGATCTACACGGGCCATCGGTGGCTACAATGTTAGGGTTTGAAGGAAAGAAATTGCAGGGAAATTCGGAAGGAATAATTCCTATGAACGTTTCTCCTAATTTAGTAGCTGTTTCTATGGCTTCTTTGATTGAAACTTCTGATGCCCCTCTTATTTGGAGAGGACCTTTAAAGATGATGGCTTTAAAACAATTTTTGGGAGAAGTGGATTGGGGAGCTTTAGATTATCTTATAATTGATTCACCGCCAGGAACAGGGGATGAGCCCTTATCGATTTGCCAACTTATTCCGGAATTAGAGGGAGGAATTATTGTTACTACTCCTCAGGGAGTTGCTCTATTAGATTCTCGAAAATGTGTAAACTTTTTAAAAAATCTTAATATACCTGTTTTGGGAATTATAGAAAATATGAGTGGATTAAAATGTCCTCATTGTGGCAAAAATATTGATTTATTTAAATCCGGAGGAGGAAAAAAAGCAGCAGAAGAATTTAAATTACCCTTCTTAGGCAAAATTCCTATTGATTTAAATATGGTAAACTCTGCAGATGAAGGGAAACCATATATCTCTCAATATAAAAATTCAGAAACTGCGCAAATTTTTAATAAAATAGTAAAATTAATTCTTGCTAAAATGAAATAGCAAAATTATTTACACCGTCATGGTATATTGCATTAATTCTGTAGCGCAAATGCATTGTTGTGGTGAATAAGGTGGGGGTATAGATAATGAAGATTACCATTGTTTATGATAATAAAATTGCAGAAAATATTGCAGGATTAAAAGCAGGATGGGGATTTTCCTGTTTTATTCAAACCAAAGAAAAAAATATTTTATTCGATACCGGGTGGGATGGTGATATACTTATTTCAAATATGCAATTATTGGGTTTAAACCCTAAAGATATTGATTTGGTAATCATCTCTCATAGTCATTGGGACCATTGTGGCGGTCTTGCTCGATTACTAAATTTAAATAGAGATCTTAAGGTATATGTCCCGACCTCTTTTTCCAAACATTTAAAAAAAGAAATAAAAAAAAGAGCAAATATTTTTTATGAAGTTCAGGAGTTAATAAAGATTTACCCGGGGATTTTCACTACTGGAGAAATAGAAGGTTCTTTACCTATTGGTAAAACAAAAATATCAATTAAAGAGCAATCTCTAATTTTTTCAACCGCCAAAGGTCTTATGGTTATAACCGGTTGTGCCCATTCGGGGATAAATAAGATATTAAATTCAGCAAATAAATTAGGCAAGATTTATAGCTTAATGGGAGGATTTCATGATTTTGATGGTATAATCTATTAAAAAATATATCTTTAATTGTACCTGCCCATTGTACTAAAAATAAAAAGAAAATCCTTGCTTTATTTCCCAAAAATTGTATCGAAGGCGGAGTCGGTTATCAACTTACTATATAGAGGATTTTAGGAACATGAATTCAAAAAATATCTGCAAATGGTATAATGTTTGCCCCCTGAAAAGATATTTTGAAGAGGGAAAATTAAATATAAAATGGATTGATAGTTATTGTAAAGGAAATTACCATCGCTGTATAAGAAGAGAAATGGAAGAGGAAGGAAAATATCATCCCGATAATATGCTTCCTGACGGGACTATTAATAAAAAATTAAAGATGTAAAACAAGGGAAATATATTATGTATTATACATATGCAATAACCGGATTAGTGCTAATAATCTCTTTTATTATAAATAAACAGAAGACACTCAAGGCAGGTAAGATTGCTGTTGTAAAATTTAAAAAAATATTTCCCACTTTTATTACTATGCTTATACTTGTTTCGATTATCCTTTTTCTTTTTCCCGATGAAGTAATTTCGAATTATTTAGGAAATAGTAGCAAGTTTATTAGCGTTTTATTAGCCTCCTTTATTGGTTCAATAACTTTAATGCCCGGTTTTGTGGCTTTTCCTCTATCCGGTATTTTACTAACTAAGGGAGTACCTTATATGGTTTTATCCGCATTTACCACTACCTTAATGATGGTAGGTATAATAACCTTTCCGCTAGAAAAAGAATATTTTGGAGTAAAGGTGACTGTAATAAGAAATACAATCAGTTTTTTCATAGCTCTTATTATAGCTGTAATAACCGGTATTTTATTTGGAGAGATTCTCTAATGAAAAGAAATGTTAAAATAAGAATAGCTTATATATCAACTTATGTTCTTTTCTTATTTGTATCCTTTATACTGGGGTATAATCCAGGAAAAGAAATTGCTTTTAATTTTGTTTCTTTTTTAATATATATGCTTAAGATACTGCCTTGTGCCTTTATATTGATAGGTCTGTTTGAGGTATGGGTGAAAAAAGAAGTAATTGAAAAACATTTAGGTGAAGAATCTGGTATTAGGGGATATATATGGGTTATACTGCTTGCCGGAACTATTGCCGGAGGGTTGTTGGTAGCTTTTCCCATTGCATATTCTTTATATAATAAAGGAGCAAAGCTTAGCATTGTTTTTACTTATATAGGAGCTGCAGCAATTTGTAGAGTCCCTATGACTTTGTATGAAGCATCATTTATGGGAGTAAAATTTACTGCCATAAGACTATTAATTTCGCTGCCGTTGGTTATCGTAACTTCGATATTATTAGGAAATTATCTGAGCAAGAGAAATTATAAGATGGTAGAGGGAAAATAAATTAATTATTTGTAGCCTTTGTTTTATCAAAATAAAGATTATTCCTATATAATAAAAATATTTTATTAATGGAAAATTAAAAAAGAGGAGCAAAAAATGAATAAAGTAGAGATTCCTTTAAACGATTCGCCGGTTGCCTCGCCAGGCGTTCCAGCTTATCTGATTTCAACAATGAGTAAAAGCGGAGTAAGAAATATTGCCCCTTATGGAATGGTGATGCCAGTCTCTCATAATCCTCCTATTTATGCAATTGGTTCAGATAAAGATAGAGATA
>JAUVOA010000082.1 GCA_030599445.1 Atribacterota bacterium
TACAGCAAAGATAAGTATACAACCAACAGCTATATGCAAATTATAAGTAGGAATACTCAAGTTTACCAAACCTATCTCTAATACACCAATAATTAGAGCGCCAATAACTGTGCCCATTATTGTACCTTTGCCGCCACTTAAACTGGCTCCACCAATAATCACCGCCACCACAGCATCCAATAAACGGGCACTACCTGCAGGAGCCCTACCGGTAATAAATTGTAATACATACATAACTCCGGCAAGAGAAGCAAAAAATGAAGATATCATATAGACCTTAATTAAATGGACTTTTACATTAACTCCTGCTCTTTCTGCCGCATTAATATTTCCACCAATGGCATAGGTATGTTGGCCAAATTTAGTTTTAGCCAGAATAAAAGCAAAAATACCAATAAAAATAAAAGTAATAATTGTTACGTTGGGAACGATCGATACTAAATGTCTTAATTCTTCTCTGCTCAGGTTTTCTGGCTTACCTAAAAAACTAAGAATCTTTCCTGGTAACCAGTAAAACAAATAACCATGACCTAGTGACCCTAAAGAAGTAGGTAATTTATGAACAGGTACGTTATTACAGATAATCTCGGCAAACCCATAAGCAATACCATACATACCAAAAGTTGCAATAAAGGGAGGTACTCTTAGTTTTGCCACTAAAAAACCATTGATAAATCCAGGAATTAGTCCTAACAAAAGGGCGGTTAATATACCTATCGTTATCGCCAAAGGCTGAGAAAATCCTGCTGCCCATAAATCAACCATTACTTTTGCGCTTACTACCGAGCTAAACCCAACCATAAATCCAATAGATAAGTCAATACCCCCGGTAATAATAACAAAAGTTTCTCCGGTGGCTAATAAAAGCACAGTTGTCGAGGCTACCAAAATATTTTGTAAATTTTTTAAACTAAGATAATTCGTTCCGACAATACCAAAAAATACGATTTCCCCAACTAGAAATATTAAGATCCACCTTCTGAGTATATTAATTCCTATTTCTCTTGTTTTATTATAATTAATCATTCTCTATGCACCAACTCCGGAAAGAATTGATCAATCAAAATGGCAATAATTAAGATACAACCGGTTGCAATATATCGATAAAAAATAGGTAATCCCATCATCATTAAGCCATTATTTAAGGTCCCAATTAATAATACACCGATGAGAGTACCCCAGATTGTTCCTTTACCACCTGTAAGACTTGCTCCGCCTATAACTACCGCTGCAATGGCAAAAAGTTCATAGCTGGAAGTATATTGGGTATGCACACCCATATTCAATTTAAAAACTAATAATACGCCAGCTGCTGCTGCAAAAAAAGAAGAAATAATATAAATTTTAATCAAATGCAAGGGAACATTAATACCTGCTCTTATTGCCGCATCAACCTTTCCACCAATAGCATAAGTATGCTGTCCAAACCTGGTGCGAGATAGAATAAAAGCAAATATAATCAGAATAAAGGTTATTAATAAAATAGGTATAGGAATAACTTTTACTAAATTTAATATATCCTCCCTTTCGGTCAGTTCAGGTTTTATCAAAAAGGAAAAGCCCTTCTTGGGAGAAAAATAAGCCAGGTAGGCATTACCAACGTCTCGTACCTGCAAAGGTAAAAAACCAACGGGGAATCCTTCGCAAAGCCGCCAGGCTAAACCATTGGCAATTCCCCACATACCTAAAGTTGCAATAAAGGGAGGTACTCTTAATTTAGCTACAAAAAAACCATTAATAAATCCAGGAATAAGACCTAATAAAAGTCCGATAAGTGAACCTGTCATCATGGAAATAATTGGAGAGTAACCAGCGGCATTTAAATCTCGCATAATGATAGAAGAGCTGATGCAGACAAAACCCATAACAAAACCAATGGAAAGGTCAATACCTCCACTAATAATCACAAAAGTCTCTCCACTTGCCAATAAAAGCAGAGAACTCACTCCTAAAATAATATTATTAAAATTTTTCAGACTAAAAAAATTTTTTCCTAAAAAACTGAACAAAATTAACATGAATGTAAGAAAAATGAATGCCCAATTTCTACCCACTAAGAGTATCGTTCTATTTCTGCTAAGTTTTTCAAAATCGATAAAAAAATCATTATTTGACTTAGCCATAAAAATTTCCTTTTATAAGATAGAATATACGACAGGGAGTATTTTACCCCCTGCCGTATATATTAAATCTAAAAACTTTCAATCTCTAAAAAATTATTTGTAAATATACTGTTGCGCTTCTGGGTCGTTAACATTCTCTTGGGTGAAAACAAAGAAACCCGGAATTACTTTCCTGGGAATTTCTGCTCCTTCGGTAAGATGTTTAACGCCCCACTCTACGCATAAAGCTCCCATTTCTGCAGGCATCTGAGCTAAAATTAAATCCACCTCACCTCTTTTTAAGGCTTCGATTAGGGTTTCCGTCGCATCCCAAGTAGCAATTTTAATAGCTCCTTCTAATCCAGCAGTAACTACAGCCTGATGAGCCCCTTGAGCACTAAACACATTGACACCAAATACTCCTTCTAAATCAGGATCCTTCTGTAAAGCAGCACTGACTTGGGTAGCAGCCGTTTCCTGGAGATCAAGGCAATATTCTACTCCAACGAGCTCCATGTCGGGGAATATTTTTATTCCAGCTCGGAAACCCAATTCTCTACCCATTACACTGGATACATCTGGGTTAGTATTTTCTAAAAATACTTTTCCTTTTCCACCCAGCAGGAGAGCTAATTGACCGGCAACTACCTGACCACCCAAAAAGTTATCTGTCCCGATAAAGGCAAGAGGGAAATTATAATTACTGGGTTTAGTATAATCTCCATCACCAAGATAGGTATCAACTGTAATAACCGGAATACCACTATCGTGAATTTCTTTCAGAACAGGAATTAAGGCTTCTGTGGAAGTAGGAGCAGTAAAGAGTAAATCAATATCCCCTCTTGCGACCAAAGCTTTTAATATTGGTACCTGATATTCTGGTCCCCAAGCCTTAGGGTATTCTCCAACAAGCAATTCTACACCCAGTTCTTCCGCTTTTGCTTTAGCACCTTTTTCCATAGTAAAGTAGAAAGGATCAGCAATCCCAGGCATAAAGGCAAATCTCAACTTAGCAGCACATATCGTAGATGCAAAAGACAAAACTAAACAGATTAACAGTAAAACAATTATAAACTTTTTCATTTTTTTTCTCCTTAATTAATAATAAATTTACTTCCTTATAATATAGCTTCAAAAACGTTTTTGAAAAACAAGATAGTAAATTACTATTTTTTTTCCTTTCGTTTTCACCCCCTTAATTTTTTTAATCTCTAGTTGATGTGAAATTACCTCGCTTAGCTTTTCCTTGCTTTGCCTGTATATAATATATAAGAATTTTCTTAAAACTAAAAATTCTCCTAACTGATAAGCCGTTTTAAATTTCTGTACTCTTTTTTTTCTAACCATTGGATCATCGCATAAATTCCTGCTCCACTTTGTACCGCCTTTGATGAGATACTGGAGAATTGAATATTCACTGCTTGTTCTCCAAATAAATAATGAGATACAGTTTCCCTAATAGGTTGAATTAAAGGTTCTCCCAATACGACCATTTCCCCTCCAATAAATACAGTCTGAGGTCCAATCATATGAATAGCATTCACAATAGCAGAACCCACCCAGGTTGCTAACTTTTTTACGATCGAGTTAGCAACCTGATTATCTTGTTGAAGTAATTCAGCTATTTCTTTTAAACTTTTTACCCGCAAGCCTTGGGAACTGACCAAATGCAGTAAGACATCTACCCCGGCAATATCCTCCAGATACCTAAATTGTCCTTGCTCGTAACATAGAAAATGTCCGATTTCTCCCACAAAATCGTAAGTACCTTGATAAAGTTCATTATTAATAATGACTCCAGCTCCTATGCCTTCATTCAAAAGAATATTGATAAAATTATGTATATTTCTACCACTTCCCAGCCACTTTTCTGCTAAAGCGGAAACATTGGCATCGTTTTCTATCCAGACAGGAATTCCGTATTCCTTTTGTACAATATTTCCCAGAGGGACGTCTTTCCATCCTTTAAATTTTGGTGGTTGTTTTACTATTCCAGCCCGGGCATCCAAAGGTCCTGGTATACCAATACCGATTGCTCCAACATCAATTTCCTTTCTTTTCGCATATTCCATTAGTTTATTAATATTAGAAAATAAACTATCAATAACTCCTTCTTGACCGAATTTGTTATAATCTTCTCCTCTCTTGTGAGTAATAATATTCATTCGTGCATCCATTAGTAGTGTTTCAAGCCTTTCTCTACCAATATGCACACCTATTGTATAAACTACATCTGCTCTAATGTGTAGAGGAATAGGAGACTTTCCGATATTACCGGTAGAAACTTGATTTGACTCTTCAACAATGCCAGAATCTCTAAACTCCTTAATGATAGCAGAAACAGTGGTCTTGGTTAAACCAGTCATCCGGGATAACCCTACCCGAGAGATGCCATCCTCTTTCAATAGAAGATGAAGCAATGTAATGGCATTTTTTATTCGTGTATCTTCCGGTTTCAGAACTAACATAGAAAGTCCTTAATTTTAGTTAGTAAACTATACTTACTAAGTATTTTAGCAAGCCTCTATTTATTTGTCAACAACTCGAATTTCTTTTAAAGTTGCAAAATGGCTGGACAAGCTATCTTCTTGCCCCTATACTATCAATTCTTTTATCCTTTATCACCTTAACTCCAAAACTTTGGCTCCTTCAGTAGGACGGGTTACATATATATCCGGGTTGATACCAGTAATTTCTTTATATTCATTTTTAATACTCTTTTTAAAGGTATCAACATAATCTCTCTCTAATAAGTTTACAGTACAACCACCAAATCCAGCACCTGTCATCCTGGCCCCCAAGACTCCCTCCTGTTTTAAAGCCAAATCAACCAGGAGGTCTAATTCAGCACAACTTACCTCATAATCATCCTTAAGGCTCTGGTGTGATTCTATCATCAGTTGACCAAAGGCTAAAAAATTCCCCTCTCTTAAAGCCTCTACCCCGGTTTGAACCCTATAATTTTCCGAAATTACATGTTTAGCCCTACGAGCAATAACCTCTGGTAATTGTCCTTGGTATTTTTTATATTCATCTATGGTAATATCTCTTAAAGCTCGTATCTCGAGGTTTAATTTATGCTTAAAAAATTTGGTAGCTATTTTACACTCTTCTCTTCTTTTGTTATATTCAGAATTTACCAAGCTCCTTTGAATCTTGGAATTACAAATTACTATCTGGTAATTATGGTCTTTAAAAGGGACTGGTTCATAATTATTAGATCTGCAATCAATAAAAAGGACATAGTTTTTTTGGCCCAAACAGGAGACATACTGGTCCATAATGCCACAGGCTACACCTACAAAATTATTCTCTGCTTGTTGACAGAGACGTGCCATTTTAACAGGTTCAATCTTTAGCGAATTTAATTCAGCAATAGCCAAGGCAGTAACAACCTCTAAAGCAGCAGATGAACTTAATCCTGCTTTCCGGGGAATATTGCTTTTAAAAATAAGGTTTGCTCCTTGCAAAATATATTCTGCTTTCTGTATTTCATCAACTACACCCATCAAATAATTTGCCCAAGTATTTTTACGAAGAGGAATTAATTTATCTAAAGAAAAACCGATTTCAGTATTATAGCCAAAATCAAAGACTCTAACCCTTCGATCGTTTCTTAATTGCCCCAGCATAACTATCTCTTTTTCGATAGCCATTGGCAAAACAAAACCATCATTATAATCAGTATGTTCACCAATCAGGTTAACCCTTCCTGGGGCAGAAAAAATACCTTTAGTTAAACCAGTATCAGTAAATTTATCCTTAAATATCTTCCACAATTTATTCAAATCTTGCATTAAAAATCTCCTCTTTATCTTGTTTTGTATTCAAATATTTCTACAATTAATTCCTTGATAACTCTGTTTTAACTTTGATATTTCTTATACTAATACTATTTCTTGAGGTATTGTTTTTCTTAACTCTTGAGCTTTTTCTTCAGGTAAGCAATTATTAATAAAAGCTCCGACTCCTAACTCGCTTCCGGCTAAATATTTAAGTTTGTCTTTCGTGCGATAGGGAGGGTAGAATTCAATATGAAAATGGGAATATTCTTTGCCTGTTCCATTAGTAGGTTGTTGATGAATAGCCATGATATAAGGGAGGGTAAAACCAAAAAGATTATCAAATTTCATCATTAAAGTTTTTAATATTATGGCTAAATCAATCTCTTTCTTTTCCGAAAAATCATTAAAAGAAGGGAGATGTTTATTGGCATAGATGTGTACCTCATAACTGTAAGAAGCGTAAAAGGGAACAAAGGCAGTAAATGAATTATTGCTAATGATAATTCGTCCGCCACCTTTCTTCTCTTCTTCCAAGGTCTTGCAGAAGAGACATTCCCCTTCTTTTTCTAAATATTCTTTGCTGGAATTCAGTTCCTGTTCGATAATCGGCGGGATAAAAGGATAGGCATATATCTGGCCATGAGGATGATGAAGAGTTACCCCTACTTCCTCCCCTTTGTTTTCAAAGATAAAAACATAATCGATAAAATCTTTAGCTCCTAAATCCCGATAGCGATCTCTCCATACTTTTACTAATTTAATAAAACGACTTAATGGTTTTCTCGACATAATCCCATCATGGTCAGAAGCAAATAACACTACCTCGCAAATTCCCTGAGCTTTGCCATGTTTATCCTCTTGTCCATTGCCTTTAACCGCATGGCTGTTTTCAAAGCCTATGCCCCCACTCTGACAGACAAAAGAGTCATTGACCGA
>JAUVOA010000104.1 GCA_030599445.1 Atribacterota bacterium
AGTCGCGAAAGGAGCTTTACGATCAACAACTAAAAGATATAATTAAATTTGATGTCAAGGGTAAAACAATTGAAGAAAAGATGAAAGTTCTTCGAGCTTATAGAGAAGAACAATATCAGAAGCTCTGTGATGCAGTTTATAAGCGCCGAGGATGGGATTCTAACGGAGTACCTACTTTGGAAACTATTAAAAAATTAAAGATAGATTGTCCAGAAGTGGTAGAGTTGTTGAAAAAATATCAGTCATGATTAAAGTAAACGGAAGAGACAGAGAATGGGAAGAAAATTTAACCGTTGAGCTTTTACTGAAAAAGTGTAAATATACTTTCCCTTTAATAATGGTGAAGGTTAATGGTGAATATATTTCCAACAAAAACTATAAAGATACCGTGATTATGGATGGAGACGATGTCCAGATAATTCATTCAATTGCAGGGGGATAATATGAATTTTTTAATGTAATTGATTTTAATTTAGTTAGTGTAGATGATTAAAAGCAGAAGGTTTCGACCTTCTGCTTTTTCTTTGTATCCTACCTCTTGCAATTTTCATAAAGTTATGATATTATTTAATAAAGTTAGGTATGCCTAATAATATTAGGTACTTATAAAATAAAATTAAAAATAATTATAAAGGGAAGATTAACGTTAATGACTACTCGAAATATGGAAGATTATCTGGAAGCTATATGGAATTTGCAGGACAAAAAAGGATATGTTAAAGCAAAAGATATTGCAGAAAGATTAGGGGTAAGCCGTCCCAGTGTATCTGGTATGATTAGGAAGTTATCAGAAAATAGTTATATATTATATGAGAAATACGGTGGGATTGTATTTACAGCAAAAGGTAAAAAATTAGCCCGGGAGATCAAAAAGCGCCATACTTTATTGGTAGAGTTTTTAAAGATTGTCGGAGTTGATGAACAAAATGCTCAACAGGATGCTTGCAAGTTAGAGCATGATGTTTCACCAGAAACCATAACTTGTCTGCTTGAGTTTGTAGAATTCATTAGTTTATTACCAGAAAGTTCCAGATGGAAAGAAAATTTTCAAGAATATTTGAAAAAAAGAGGTTTGCTGGGAAGAAGCAGCAATAAAAATAAAAAATTATAAAGAAAAAATATTGAGGGAAAGAGAATAAAAAGATATGACAATTACTCTGGATTCAATAAGCGAAAATCAAAAAGTAAAAGTTGTTAGTATTTTCGGGGGATGGGGGATAAGACAACGCTTAGGTTGTTTAGGTATCCATCCCGGAGATATGATAACTGTAAAAAAGAGTGCTATTATGCGAGGACCCATTTTAATAAGTGTCCATGGGAACCAGGTAGCTTTAGGCAGAGGAGTAGCCAGAAAAGTTGTAGTGGAGGCAGAATAATGAAAATTGTTCTTATGGGACAACCCAATTCCGGCAAAAGCACCATCTTTAATCATGTTGCCGGATATAAAGCAGTAACCTCTAATTTCCCTGGGAAGACAGTAGAATATACTTCCAGTAAAGTTAATCTTTTTGGAGAAATTTTCGAGATAGTGGATTTACCGGGCACTTATTCTCTTACTTCTTTCGACCTGGCAGAACTTGAAGCTCGAAAGTATTTGTTAAGGAATAGCGTTGACATAGTTATAAACGTTATTGATGCCTCACTTCTTAGTAGAAGTTTAGAACTTACTCTTCAACTATTAGAGCTTAAATTGCCGATGGTAATATGTCTTAATATGATTGATGAGGCCGAGCGTAAGGGTATTAAGATTGATGTTGAAAAATTATCTAAAATTCTTGGTGTTCCAGTAATGCCAACAATTGCCTTAAAGGGAAAAGGGGTGAAAGAACTTTTTTCTATAGCCTATAAGATGGGAGAAAAAAAGAAAATTGGCAAGACTCTGAATTTTAGTAAAGATGTAGAGGAAGTTATAACCCAATTATCTACACAAATTAAAGAGAAACAGATTACCCGAGAATTTAATGTTCCTAAGCGGTTTTTAGCCCTTAAATATTTAGAAAATGATAGTTATTTTATGGAGAATTTTGAGAAGAGAGGTAAAGATATTTTTAAAGATATTATCCATTTTCAAAATAAACTTAGTGAAACTCATAATAGACCCTCTGACGTAGTTATTTCCTCAGAACGACATTCTTTATCAATGAATATTTTTGAAGAAGTTGCTTTAGTAACAAGACCACAAATAAAATTAATCGATCGGTTAGATAATACCTTAATGCATCCTTATTTCGGGTATATTTTTTTAGTAGGAATTTTATATCTATTTTTTAATGCTGTTTTTACAGTTGGACGATTAATAGAGGAGCCTTTATTGGAGTATTTTTATAAAATAATCCCTTTAATTGAAATCAGGATGGGTTCCGAAACTCTATCATTTTCTATTATAAGTGGCATTATCCAGGGACTTGCTGGTGGTATAGCTATTGTCTTGCCTTACCTGTTCCCCTTTTTATTTGGTTTAGCAATCTTAGAAGATTTAGGTTATCTGCCTCGTATAGCTTTTCTTTTAGATGCATTTTTACATAAGATTGGCTTGCATGGTAAGTCAATTATACCTTTTATGTTGGGTTATGGCTGTACTGTTCCGGCTATAATGGCAACTCGAATCTTGGAATCGGGAAGAGACCGTTTTATTGCCTCTGTGCTGGCTACTATGATTCCTTGTGCTGCTCGGATGACTATAATATTTGCATTAGTGGCTTTTTACATTAGTCCTCAAGCAGCTTTGGCTATTTATATTTTAAATATTATTGTAATTATCATATCAGGAAAGATATTATCTCGCTTGCTGCCAGAAGTAACTCCAGGAATGATCTTAGAAATTCCGTCTTATCATATTCCTTCTATAAAAGTAGCTTTAGCTAAGACCTGGCTCAGGATGAAAGAATTTATATTTATTGCCTGGCCTTTACTTATTGTGGGTAGTACAATTTTAAGTTTATTACAATATTATAAGGCGGATATGCTCATAAATAACCTTTTTTCTCCTCTAACATCTCTACTCGGCCTCCCTTTAGTGGTGGGAACTACTCTGATATTTGGTATTCTTCGTAAAGAACTTTCTATGTTAATGTTGATACAAGCCATAGGAACTACTGATGTTATCGCTGTAATGTCCACGACTCAAATTATGACTTTTACCATCTTTGTAATATTTTATGTTCCTTGTGTAGCGACTATTGCGGTTCTATGGAAAGAAATTGGGAGTAAACGGACTTTATTTACTATAGTTTTTACTTCTATTTTAGCCGTTATTTTAGCAACCATTACCCGATTTGTATATTAAAGAACAGTATATAGTATATAGTGAAGAACCTAGAAGCCAGGAGTCAGAAGCCAAATTCGTATCTCGTATAAAATACAGTAACAAGTAATATGTAATGAGTAATAAGATTATAGTTCTGAATTTACAAAAACAAGTTACTTAATACATATCTCACATTACACAATTTAACTGGTAAACCGGTTAACTAGATAACTTATTCGTATTACGTATAGCGGATAGCGTATAACGCTTAGCAAAGAATAAGAAAAAGTAGGAATTTTCGATTCATCGAACCTACTAAAATACACCTAGAAAACGACAAAAGATCACAGGCAATAACAAATTCGTCATTGCGAACCATGATTTATCAGGGTGCGGGAATCTTGCCTAAATACTATGAACAAAAATAAATTTCCTATCTTGAATTTGTTTTCTTAATTAGCAAATTAATTTTTTACGCAATAAGCAATATGCAGTACGAAATTAAAAATGCTTGACAAAAAATATTATATAGTATATTATGTTAATGGTAATCATTATCAATAAGAAAGGACTAATATTATGCCAGGAAGATGGGGTGGAGGACCAGCAAAATGGTGGCACGGTGAATTTAAAGGGTGTGGTTACAGAATTACTATTCCAAGGCAAATTATCTTAGAAGTTTTAGATAAATCTAAAGAACATCTGAGCGCAGAAGATATATATTTAAAAGTACATAATATTTATCCGGCTATCGGGCTTACCACTGTTTACCGAACATTAGAGTTATTAGTTAATATGGGCTTGGTCTTTAAATTTGATTTTGGTGATGGGCGAGCAAGATATGAGTTGGCTCGTGGGGTTAAGGAGCCATCCCACCATCATCATCTAATATGTACTGATTGTGGTCGGATAATCGATTATACAGATTTTGTAGATGAAGAAATAGAGTTACTAAAAAAAACAGAAAAAGAGCTTTCTAAAAAACATAATTTTGAAATTAAAAATCATACTATTCAATTTTATGGATTGTGTGATGAATGCTCAGATAAAAAAAATAAATAAATTTTTTTAATGTATTTTATTGAAAATGATTATCATTATAAATAATTTTTAAAAAACAAAAATAGAAAGGAGATGAAAGATATGCCAAGAGGAGATGGAACTGGACCGAGAGGATTAGGTCCTATGACCGGAAGAGCAGCCGGATATTGTGCTGGTTATTCAGCAGCGGGGTTTATGAATCCCTATGCAGGCAGACCAGGTTTGGGTTTCGGTTATGGCAGAGGATTCGGCAGAGGAATGGGCAGAGGTTATGGTAGAGCATACTGGCCTGCGAATTTTTATCCTGTAACTCCTCCCCCTATTGCCTATGGAGGTGGATTTTATCAACCCCCGGTAGAGCCCATGCAAGAGATGGAGATGTTAGCCGAAGAAGCAAAAGTTCTAAAAGAACAACTTGAAGCAATTAATAAACGTATTACAGAATTAGAAAAAACTGAAAAGAAATAAAGAAGATATGGGGCGGATAAATCCGCCCCATACTCATTACACATTACGCAATTAACTTATTAAGTTAATTGCTAGAAAGGAGGATTAAAAAATGAAAATAGCAATTACTTCTATGGGGGCGAAATTAGAGGATAAAGTCGATCCCCGGTTTGGTAGATGCCATTATTTTATATTATTTGATACCGATACTAAGAAATTTGAAGCAATAGAAAATACTGGTGCTCAAGGTATGGGAGGAGTGGGAATACAATCAGGTCAAATAATGGCTAATAAAGGAGTAGAGACAGTATTAACCGGAAGTTGTGGCCCTAATGCCTTTCAGACTTTACAGGCAGCAGGTATAAAAGTGGTAACCGGAGCAACCGGTACAGTTCAAGAAGCTATTGATAAATTTAAATCAGGTGAACTTAAGGCAATTTCCCAGGCTAATGCTTCAGCCCATTCAGGAATGGAAAAATAAAAATAAAAGGATTGGAGGAAAAAAATATGAAAATAGCCATTTCAACTGATGCAGGTTTTGTCTCAGCTCATTTTGGAAGATGTCCTTCCTTTACTATCGCTGAAATTGAAGAAGGAAAGGTTTTAAAAGTAGAGGAGATAAATAATCCTGGTCACCAACCTGCATTTTTGCCAAATTTTCTTGCAGAACGCGGAGTAAAATATATAATTTGCGGAGGTATGGGAAATAGAGCACAAATGTTATTTGCTGAAAAAATGATTACTCCGGTAATAGGGGTTACCGGAAAGATTGAAGAAGTGATAGAAAAATTTGTGCAGGGAAAATTAGAAGCCGGAGAATCGCTTTGTAAGCCTGGCGCAGGAAAAGGTTATGGTTTGGAAAAAGAAGAATGTGATCACTCAGAAGAAGATACTCATCTTCATTAGAAGCAGAGATAATATTAAAAAAATTTAAAATATAGAAACATAAATATAAATTTTATATTAGTATTGATTAAAATAAATTAATCTAGCAGATGCAAATTATGTAATACTTATTTTGAGTAAAAATAAAAAGGAGTAATAACATATGTTGAAAATCAATAGCCCGTATTTAAAAAAAGTTAGCTCTTCTGGGAGATTTTCGATATTTTGTGTACTTGTAATAGTAATAATTCTACTATCCTTCCCGGTAAGGGGAGAGGCCTCCCCAAAATTCCTTATATTGCACCTGGATGCCGTATCATCACAGAATTTC
>JAUVOA010000001.1 GCA_030599445.1 Atribacterota bacterium
CCAATATCACTGAGGGATTACTCGACCGAGGTTATAAAGAGAGAGAAATTGAAAAAATATTAGGTGGCAATTTTTTAAGAGTGTTTAAAGAAGTGGTAGGATAATAATTTATTCTAATACAAAAATAGAGGGAGTATTTATGAAATATTTGAGATTTTTTCAAAATGGAAATATAAGATACGGATTACTTGAAAAAGATAATATAATTAGAGAAGTAGCTGGTGATATTTTTAGTAACCATAAAAATACGGAAAATATATATCCTTTATCAGAAATAACTTTTTTACCCCCCTGTGTACCGACTAAAATAATAGCTGTGGGATTAAATTATTTTGATCATGCGAATGAAGTTCAGATGAAAATTCCCGACGAACCGTTGATATTTATGAAACCTCCAAGTACGCTTATTGCTCATAACGATAATATAATTTATCCTAAAATGAGTAAGCAATTAGATTATGAAGCAGAATTAGCAGTGATTATTAAAAATAAAATTAAAAATATTGAGCCCGAAGATGTCTTTGAAAATATTCTGGGATATACTTGTTTTAATGATATAACTGCCCGAGATTTACAAAAAAAAGACGGACAATGGACAAGAGCTAAATCATTTGATACCTTTGCGCCAGTTGGACCTTTTATTTCTATTGAGTTAAATCCTGATAATCTTCAAATAAAACTTTATAAGAATGGTCAACTAATGCAGAATTCCTCCACCAGTAATATGATTTTTAAAGTCGATAAAATAGTCAGTTTTATTTCTAAGATAATGACTCTATTTCCAGGGGATATAATTGCTACCGGAACTCCTTCTGGAATTGGACAATTAGAAGCAGGGGATAAGGTAGAAGTAGAAATTGAGGGGATTGGAATTTTAAAGAACACTGTATTTTTAGAAAAAAATGATTAAAAATTCCAGTTTATATAATTTATTAAGAAGATAGATTTCTATTTTTTTAAGAGTTATAGATGTAGAAAAGCAATTAATTTAATAAATGATAATTGCAGTATGAAAAGGAGGTGGGCTGAGTACAAGTTAGATAAGATATTTTGTCAGAGTAGATGGCCTGCGTTAAGTGTTAGAGAATGGGACGTTGTCTCTAAACGAAAGGATTAAGGTTTTCTATAGGGAAATTCTTTAGTCCTGCGGTAGGTCATCGCGTCCGCTGCTACATCGAAAATGCCTTTTACAAAGACTCTTCTTGATGTAGCAGATATAGAGCTATATCTATTATAATAATGCTATATCAAGGAGGAAAAGAAAAAGAATGAAAATATCGTCCTATAAAATTACCACTATGGGTCTTCTAATTGCTTTAAGTATAATTTTAACTCGGGTAGCCAGTCTACGTGTTGCTATTGGAGGAGTAGAGGGAATCAGGATCGGTCTGGGAAAATTACCCATAATCTTAGGAGGTATTATATTTGGTCCATTAGCCGGAGGATTAATCGGAGCCTTTTCTGACCTGTTGGGATACTTCATCAATCCTATAGGCGCGTATATGCCTCACTTTACTCTAACCTCTGCTTTGACCGGAATAATTCCAGCAACTATCTTGGTTTTAATGAAAAAAAATGAACCTAATGTTTTTGATTTGGGTATAGCTATTATCGCGGGTCAGGTGATAACTTCTATTATTTTAATACCGTATTTTTTAAATATTTTATTCGGACTTTCCTGGAAAGTGTTAATGCCCCCGCGAATGGTGGCAGAACCCATTCAAATATTTATCTATACCTATACCATAAATATAATTTTAAAGAGAAATATTTTAATTACCAAATCACATAAGATTTAGGATTTACTAGTTTAATTAATATTATTTTTAGCCATTAAAGTTAAAGAAGGATGAGAGGAGACTTGTAATATTAAAAAATATGAGAAATAAAAATTTAAATTTCAAAAATAATACCATGAAGGCAGCTGTATTTTACGCACCTCACCTGGTAAAATTGGAAGAAATTAATATTCCCGATATCGGTCCTGACGAAGTTTTAGTAAAAGTGAAAGCCGCACTTACCTGCGGGACAGATCGTAAAACCTACTTAAGAGGGCATCACTTATTTAATCCGCCTTTTGTTTTTGGACATGAGTTTGCCGGTGATATAGTAGAAGTAGGCAGTAAGGTTAAAAAAATCAAACCAGGAATGAGAGTAGTGGCCGCTAATTCTGCCCCTTGTAATTCCTGTTTTTACTGCAAAAATGGTGAACATAGTTTGTGTGATAGTTTATTTATTCAATTAAGCGGTGCTTTTGCAGAGTATATAAAAATTCCCGGAATAATTGTTTCCCAAAATTTATTATTATTTCCCGAGATAGTAAGCTATAAGGAAGCAGCATTTTTAGAACCTCTTTCTTGTGTAGTTCATGGAGTTGAAGAATCAAAAATTAATTTAGGTGATACAGTGGTTATAAACGGAGCAGGTCCGATAGGTTTAATGTTTTTGCAAGTAGTTAAATTAAAGGGAGCAAGGGTTATTATAACTGATATGCTTGAGGAGAGACTAAAATTAGCCATTAAGTTAGGGGCTTATAAAGTAATAAATGTTTCTAAAGTGCAGAATCCTGTTGAAGAAGTGAAAAAACTTACTGAAGATAAGAGAGGAGCAGATGTAGCTATTGAAGCAGTCGGGTTACCAGAGGTTTGGGAGCAGACTATTTCGATGGTAAGAAAAGGAGGAATGGTAAATCTTTTTGGCGGATGTAAAAGAGGAACGAAAGTATCTATTGATGCCAGTTTGATTCACTATTCCCAAATAAACATAAAGGGAGTTTTTCATCATACACCTGGGCATGTTAAAAGAGCATTAAATTTAATTTGTAATAAGGCGATTGATATTGACTCATTGATTACTGACGAATTTCCCCTTAGTGAAATATCTAATGTAATAGAGCTGATGTTGGCTCATAAAGGCATTAAAATAGCTGTGATACCTTGATCCGTATATCGTATCTCGTGAATCGTATCTCGCAAAAAACAAATAGTTAGAAATATTAAAAAATTAAAAAAGTTGTGTGTTTGAATTTATTTATCTTTCAAGACACTAGATACGAGATACGAACAACGAAATTGTATTGCGTATCGCGTATTGCGTATCTCGTATATCGTTAATTAGTTACTTGGTTAGTTGGTTAAAAAAACAGAAGAAGGAAACCAGGAGACAGAATAAATACGTATCTCGTGAATTAGCGTAGAGCGTACAGCGTATAGCGGATAGTGAAGAAAGAAGAACAAAGATAAAGTCATAAGGTATAAGTAGAGACAGACCTTATATCTGCCCGAAATGAGCAATACCCAATGAGTAATAAGAGAAGAGTTAGCTGGTTAAGATAGTCGTTTTTAGTAATTTGTATTAAACCAACTAACCAATTAACTAGCTAACCATCTAACTAATATAAAATAAGCAGGATTGGTGACCTTGTAAATGGAGTAAAAGAAAGAGATGAAGGCTTTAGTTAAATACGGGAAAGGCGAAAATGATATAGAATTGAGAGAAATTCCCGAACCTATTCCTCAAAGGAATGAAGTAAAAGTTAAAGTGGAGGCTACGGGAATCTGTGGAACTGATCTTTATGGTTATTCAGCCCTAAAACCTCCGGTGGTATTGGGACACGAAACTGCTGGAATTGTGGTAGAGGTAGGGGAAGAAGTAAAAAATATAAAAGTAGGAGATAGAGTTACTACTGAAACTACTGCCTATATCTGTGGTCAATGTAAATTTTGCCAGAGCAAAGATTATAATTTATGCATTTATCGTAAAGGATTGGGGTCCGCTGTTAACGGGGCTTTTGCTGAATATTTTGCTATAAGAAAAGAAAGCATCCACCAAATTCCTCCTCATATTGATTTTAATTCCGCTTCTCTTTTTGAACCTTTATCTTGTGCTACGCATGCAGTAATAGAACAAGCTAATTTATTACCCCATGAAATAGTTTTGGTATTAGGACCGGGACCTCTTGGGTTGTTAACTGCTCAAATTGCTAAGTCTTTAGGAGCAAGAGTAATTATTTGTGGAATTGAAGGTGATGAAAAAAGATTATCTACAGCAAAAAAACTTGGAATTAATCAAATTTTTAATATAAAAAAGAAGGATATTAAGAATTATTTGTCGAAATTAACAGTAGAGTATGGCGTAGATGTGGTTTTTGAATGTTCCGGTTCTGCTGAAGCTGTGGAGTATGGATTAAATCTTATAAGGAAAGGGGGTAGATATATTCAGGAAGGAATTATCCACCAACCGATTCAACTTAGATTTGATCAAATCTTATTTGACAAAGAGCTGAGTATTATTGGTTCCCGTACTCAGAAACCTTCTTCCTGGGATAAGGCAATAAATCTGGTAAACGAAGGGAAGGTAAATTTAAAGGAATTAGTTAGTGGTGTACTTCCCTTAAGTAATTGGAAAGAAGGTTTTGGGCGAGCAAAGAAAAAAAATTCTATTAAAATAGTTCTTCAGCCGGATAAGTAATATTAGAAAAAATATCAGGTAAAATTTTAATAACCCGATAGGCTACGAGATTATTGGTTAGTATCGCTTTTTCATTTAATCGTTAGTTTTAAATACAAATCACAAGATAAATTAGTTAATTGGTTTTCTGGTTAGCTAGTTAGTTTGTTTAGTGTTAATAATTTATTAACCAATAAACCAGCTGACTATGTAACTAACTAACGAATCAAGATACAATATAATTAAAAAGGGGAAGAAAAAATGATAGAATGTAATCTTAAAAAAGGTTCAAAAGGAATAGCTCAAACGACGGTAAATAAAGAAAATTCAGCAGAAAGATTTGCCAAACCTATGCCACCTGCCTTTGCCACTCCTATGTTAGTTTCTTTAATGGATTTAGCTGCCATAAATGCGGTGAAAAAAAATCTTCCGGAAGGTTATATTTCAGTAGCTACCAAAATATCGATTACTCATTTGGCTGCTACTCCTATTGGTATGACGGTTACTGCCGATGCGACCTTAATTGATATTTTTCAAAATAGATTAATCTTTCAGGTAAACGCTTTTGATGAGGTGGAGAAGATAGGAGAAGGGACTGTAGAAAGATATATTATAGATTTAGGCAAATTTACCAAAAAGATTTTGGAAAGAAAAAAACCACGAGAGGTTGATTTTTAATTGATTAAAAAAGCTTTATTAATAATCGATATGCTTAACGATTTTATCAGGGAAGACGGAAAATTATATATAGGGGACGGTGGAGGAAAAATTATTTTACCCATTCAAAAAGAACTGGAGAGATTCAGGAAAGAAAAAAACCTTGTATTCTATATCTGTGATCACCATCGACCAAATGATAAAGAGTTTAATCTTTTTCCTCCACACTGCCTTTCCGGAACTGAGGGGGCAAATATAATCGAAGAATTAAAACCATTGAAAAATGATTTTATAATCCACAAAAGAAGATACAGCGGATTTTTTCAGACCGATTTAGATGTTTCTTTAAGAGAAGAAGGGATTATAGAATTAGAGTTGGTGGGAGTATGTACCAATATCTGTGTTTTATACACTGCTGTTAGTGCTAGGATGTTAAATTATAAAGTTACAGTTTTAAAAGATGCTGTGGCTTCCTTTGATCAAGAGGCTCATGATTTTGCTTTAAAACAGATGAAAGATGTTTTAGGCGTTGAAATTAGATAATAAATTCTATCTTGGCAGGGTAAACTACAGCGGGAATCAAATGGCTTAGTAGATATGGATTGGAGTTAGAAGTAGTGGCAAAAGAAAAATTAAAAGTAGGATTAGCCTTAGGAGGAGGTGGAGCCCGAGGCCTCGCCCACATAGGAGTATTAAAAGTTTTAGAAAGAGAAAATATCCCCATTGACTTAATTACCGGTACCTCAATGGGGGCTATTATAGGAGCAGTATATGCCCTAAAAAAAGATATTTCTGCTATAGAAAAAATTACCGAGAAATATTCTAAAATTAGTGAATTTAATATAGATTTATCTTTTAGCGAAAAAGAAAGAAAAGATAAGCCCTTCTTTTTAAAAAGAATGTCCGATTTCTTAAAAAAAGGTTATATTCTCAATCTTGAACTCAGAAGAAAATATATAAATGATGGGGAAGGACTAAGAAAGGTTATTGAGGAATTAGTGAATAACAAAACCTTCGAAGACACCCAGATTCCCTTTGCTGTGGTGGCGGCGGATTTAGTCAAGGGAGAAAAAGTAATTATAAGAAGAGGAAAATTGTTTGACGCACTTTTGGCAAGTACTTCTATTCCGGGAATGTTTCCTCCTGTAATATTAGATAAGAAAATTTTAGTTGATGGAGGGATAGTTGATGTAGTTCCAATTGAGGTAGCTCAATCTTTAGGGGCAAATTTCGTTATTGCGGTTAGTGTGAGCCAAACTATTAAAAAGAGGGCTGAATTTAGTAATGCCGTAGAAATTTTTTTTCGGTCTGATTCTATTACATCTGCCGAATTAAGAAAATTACAGTTATCTTTTGCTGATGTAGTAATTACTCCTAAAGTAGGACGTTTTCACTGGTCTGATTTCTCTAAACCTGAACAATGTGTTCGAGAAGGAGAAATAGCTGCTCAAAATGCTATTTTAGAATTAAAGAAAAAAATGAAGAAAGTAAAACCAAGCTGGTGGAAAAGATTATTTTACTGAAGTTTCCTTATCTTTCTTTTCTTTGATATTGGAGTTTGTCTTTTTGGAAGTTTTTTTCCTTTCTTGCCCTTCTGTTGAGGAAGCGGCTAATCTTTTCTTTTCCGATTTATAACTACCATTTCGATTATCTGTACTATAATATCCACTGCCCTTTAATATGAAGTTTCCATTTTTGCTTATTAATCTATAGACTTCTCCGTCACAACTTTTGCATTTTTCAATGGGATCTGCTGTAATGGATTGGAATTTTTCAAAAGTATTCCCACATTTTTTACATTTATATTCATATGTTGGCATAATCAAATTTCCCTTCTAAAACATCTAACTGTATATTTTAAACAAATTTACATTTTTGTCAAGATTTTTTTTCCGCTTGTTCCGTATTCTTGCGAAAGCAGGCAGTAGGAATCTATTTCCTTTAGATTGTTATTACAAAGTTTAATTATTTTCTTGACTGCCAGAAAAAGAGAAAGAAGGTAAGGGGCAGAAGAATTATTAAAAAAATATTATTATAAAAGAAGGGTTTTTAAAAATTGGAATTCTTAAGGTTTATATGGTAACATATAAAAGTTATTTTAAAAAATATATTTGAATCAATTGCTCGTGTATATTATTAATTTATTTATGATTAATTTAAATGAATATCTAAAAAAGTTGAAAAAGGCAAACTGTCCGAAAGGACAGGACGCAAAGTTATGGGTCTAAGGTATTTTATGCTATGATTGCCAAATTACCAACTTTTATTTTTTTGAAATATTTTAATAAACTTAAAAACGATTATTTATTTGTATCGGGAGATAAACCAAATGGGAGATGGAGATAAAGATAAAGAGCAGTTGATGAATAAAACAATAAAATCTGAAGAACTATACAATTTAATAGTTGAAAATACCACTGATGTAGTTACTTTAACTACCTTTACTTTGAACCCAGTATTTATCTACATTAATCCCTCGATTAAAATAAATACTGGCTACGAACCCGAAGAATTAATCTGTAAATCTCCTTTTGATTTTATCCATCCTGATGATAAAAAGAAATTATTTCCAATATTGATAAAATATATTAACGCTAAGGTAAAAAAACTCTTAACCGACAAAGAATTGCCTACCACCAAGAGAATCGAATTTCGTTTTAAGACGAAAGATGGAAATTGGCGCTATATTCAAAGTACTGGAAATATTGTAGGAAACCAGCTGCTTTTTATCACTAGAGATATCACTAGTCAGAAGAAACTTGAAGAAGCTTTACGCAAGAGTCAACAAGAATTTGCCAGTCTATTTAAGAGTAGTCCCGAGGCTTTAGTCTATACAGATGAAAAAAGTAATATTTTAGATATAAACCCCCGATTTACTGAACTTTTTGGCTATACTTTAGAAGAGATTAAAGGTAGAAATATCGATGATGGCATGATTCACCCCCCTGATAAAATAGAAGAAGGCAAAGAGCTGGGCAGAATAGCACAATCTAAGGGTTATTTTAAATGTGAAACTATCAGGAAAAAGAAAAACGGAACTTTATTCCTTGTTTCTATCTATGGTTCTAATATCTCTATTGATGGTCAGTTAAAAGGTATGTTGGTAATATATATCGATACCACTGAACGAAAAAATATACTGGATAAATTGAAAAAGAGTGAGGAGAAATATCGCAATCTTTTTGAGAATATGCCCGGAGCTTATTATCGTACAGATAGAGAAGGAAATCTTATAATGATAAATCCGGAAGGAGCTAAATTATTTGGCTACAATTCTCCCGAGAATATCTTAGGGGAAAATATAGGTCAGCATTTATACTTTGCTCCAGAAGAAAGAAAAAGATATCTTAAAGAGTTAGAAAAGAATAAAGGGAATCTTAAAGACTTTGAATTAACTTTAAAAAAGAAAGATGGCACTCCTCTGATTACCTCTGATACTGGCCATTTCTATTATGATAAAGATGAGAATATTGCTGGTGTAGAAGGCATTTTTGTAGATATTACTGAACGTAAAAAAACCGAAGAAGCCTTACGTAAAAGCCAAAAAGAATTCGCCAGTCTGTTTAAAAGTAATCCTGAAGCGTTAGTTTATCTGGATGAGAAAGGAATAATATTAGATGCAAATCTTTGTTTTTGTAAACTTTTTGGATACACTCTAAAAGAAATTAAAGGAAGAAATATTGATGATGGTATGATTCACCACTCTGATAAAATAAAAGAAGGGAAGAGATTAACTGTAAATGGATTAAAAGGTTATCTTAATTACGAAACCATTAGAAAGAAAAGAGACGGAACCTTATTTCCTGTATCTATATCGGCTACACCGCTGGTAATAGATGGGCAAGCTAAAGGGGAGATAGGAATATATATTGATATTACCGAACGTAAACAGAACGAGACAATACAAAAAGTCCTGTACAATATCTCCAAAGCAGCCAACTCCCCTATCTCTCTTGGCCAGCTTTATCCTATAATTCATCAAGAATTAGGTAATATTATCGATACCACTAATTTCTATATCGCCTTGGTTGACGAAAATAAAGATGAATTATATTTCCCCTATTATATAGATGAAAAAGACGGAAAAATGCCTTTTGTAAAATATAGCATTACCAATACTCTTACTACTTATGTTATAAGGACAGGTAAGTCTCTGCTTAATAATAACGAGCAATATAAAGAAATGATTAATCAGGGAATATTGACTCCCATGGGCTCTACAACTGATGAATCTGTCTGGCTGGGCATTCCCCTGAAGATAGAAGATAAAATAATGGGTGCTATGGTCGTTCAAAGCTATATCAATCCCAATCTCTATTCCAAAGACGACATCAAGATCTTGGAATTCGTCTCCTCCCAAGTAGCTACTGCTATTGAGCGTAAAAGCTCTGAAGAGAAAATCAAATACCTAAGCTTCCACGATGCTCTAACTGGTCTTTACAATCGGGCTTACTTCGAAGAAGAATTAGAAAGGTACAATTTTCCCCGTTACTACCCCTTAAGTGTGGTAATGCTTGATGTCAATGGCTTAAAAGTCATCAATGATACCTTCGGCCATCAAGAAGGGGACAAACTCTTGCAACACCTCTCCCAGACCCTTACTTCCGTCTCTCGTCAGGGAGACATCCTGGCCCGTATCGGTGGAGATGAGTTTACCATTCTCTTACCCTCAGCCACCTCCGAGCAAGCCCATAATTTCTGTGAGAGGATCAAGAAGGCCTGCCAGCAAGATAAGATAGAGCCCATTTACTTAAGACCGAATATCTCTTTAGGTCATGCCACCCAGAAAGGAGAATATAAAGAAATAAACTCTCTCCTTAAGGTAGCTGACCGTAATATGTATCAAGATAAACTCTTCAATGGTAAAAGCAGAGAAAAACATTTCTTAGAGGCCTTCCGTATTGTCCTTGCCGAACGAGACCCTCATACCTCTGATCATGCCCAGAGACTCCAGGAGTTAGCCCTCTCTTTAGGTAAAAGGGTAGGGCTTACCGAGTACCAGTTAGGAAACTTAAAACTCTTGGCATTACTTCACGATATCGGTAAAATTGGTATTCCGGATAATATCCTCTTCAAGACCTATATCCTAACCCCTTCCGAATGGGAGAAAATGAGAGAACACTCTCGTATAGGCTATCGTATGGCTAAGAATATCCCTGATTTTGCCTCCATTGCCCAAGAGATTCTCTATCACCATGAACACTGGGATGGTACCGGTTATCCTGAGGGTCTAAAAGGAGAAAAGATCCCTCTCCTTTCCCGTATTATCTCCATTGTCGATGCCTATGATGTGATGCAATCCCGTAGACCTTATAAAGGATCCATAAGTAAGACTAAAGTCCTAAAGGAGATTAAAAGATGTGCCGGTACCCAATTTGACCCCCAGCTGGTGGAGATATTCTTGAAGATAGTAAAAACCTAACAGGGGACGGTTCTTTGGCATAAAATATCATTTCTCTTTATCCTTTCTTCATTGAATTCCTGTTCTATTTTCAATATTGATTTTATAAATAATGTTTTGGTAAATTATATAACAAAGTATTCCTTATCTCTTTGTACCGAGGTTAATCATTGTGTTTATTGGGAAAGTTTGCACTTCAATTCCTTGATATTTAAACTTTTCTTTGGTATATTAATGTACATAATACACTTTTAAAACAAATGACCATCCTTGGGATAAGCACAAAGAAAATTTCAAAAGTTATAAAGAATTCATTTTAAAGTATAGGAAACAATATGATAGAGTCAGCCTTTATGTACCTGACATTTTTTATTGCTTCAGGCATTAGCTCCATGATTGGTATAGGTGGCGGAGTACTTTATGTCCCCATTTTATTAGCCTTTGATTTTCCTTTTTATCAAGCTGCGGCAATCAGTCTATTTATAATAATAGCTCTGTCCCTTTCCGCTACCTTAGTTTATTATCGAGTTCAATTAGTAGATTGGAAGTTAGCTTTAACAATTGAACCTATAATTGCTATCACCGCCCTTATAGGTGGATATTATTCTTCCTTTATTCAAATTAAGGGATTAAAAGTATTATTTGCTTTGGTCCTGATTATTTCCGGATATTTTATGATAAAGTCTATTAAAGAAATTCAAAATAAATTCATTAATAAGAGAAAATGGGGTTTCTGGCTAAGAAAATTTGGAGAAGAAGAGTATTCAGTTAATCTTTTAATCGGACTTCCGCTCACTGCTTTGGTCGGTTTAGTAGCGGGCTTATTAGGAACTGGAGGAGGGGCAATAAAAGTCCCTTTAATGGTTTTATTGCTGGGAATCCCTATGAAGATTGCAGTGGGAACATCTTGTTTTATGGTAGGGATAACTGCTTTATTCGGTTTTTGGGGGCATTATTTTGCCGGGCATTTTGAGCTTAAAATGGCTTTAATTCTGGCTTTAGTGGTTTTTGCCGGAGCTCAAGCCGGTTCTCGGATATCTATAAAAGTAGATAAAATTTTATTAAAAAAAATTTATGCTATATTTCTTTTTCTAATCTCTGCCTGGATGATGGTGAATGTGGTAAAATAATTAATAAAAAGAGGTAATAGTTAATGAGAGTTATTGGTATTACAGGATATAAGAAAAGTGGTAAAACTACTTTAACGCTAAAACTATCCGATGAATTAATTAAAAGAGGCTATAAAGTAGCAGTGGTAAAACATATTAACGAAGACCTTGATCTGGTCAATTCGGATACTTCAAAATACAAAGAAGTTCTAACCCAGGTAGCGGCAATTACCACTAAAGAATCAGTATTTTTTCTAAAGAATAAAAAGAATTTAGAAGAGATTATAAAATATTTTGAAGCCGATATTATCTTAATAGAAGGCTTTAAAAGGGAAAAAACTTTCCCTAAAATTGTGTGCTTAAGAGAGGAAAATGAAAAGGCTGAATTGTTTGATGGATTACAGCTTTGTACAGCTGGTTTTGTTTCTACGGAGGTAAACCCGAAGCTTTATGACTTTAATATTTTAAACGATGAGGATATAAAAAGGGTAGCAGAAATAGCAATTAATAAATCTTTTAAATTACCAAACTTAAATTGTGGGGAATGTGGATATCAAGATTGTTACGGTTTAGCTCGGGAGATTGTTAAAGGAAACAAAACTCTCGATGATTGTTCTTCTTTAGAACCTTCAACTTTAGTGAAAGTAAATGGGAAGATAATCTCGATGAATCCTTTTATAGCTAGAATTGTAAAGAACACCATTACCGGACTTTTGTCTTCTCTGAAAGGTTTTACTAAAGGGGATATTGAGATAAAGATAAAACAAAAATAAAAACAGTATATAGTATCGAGTATATAGTATATAGTAAAGAAAATAGCGGATAGAATAGGGAATTAGTTACCCAGTTACCCGGTTTGCCAGTTTTCTGGTTAAGGATTAGTTAACCAGTCATTAGCAAGACAGGTGTATGTAATTACTCCTGCCCACCGAAAACTGTAAACTGAAAACCTGTATTTAATACTAACGACTATTCACTATTCACTAACGACTATTTTCATGGAGGTGACTCTTAAATGCCAGTAGTATCGATTAAACCAAAAACAAGTAGCAAAAAAGAAACAAATGAAGAAAAAATATATGATGCCGTAATAATTGGAGGTGGGCCTGCAGGCTTAACCGCAGGCATCTATCTTAGTCGAGCCAGAATGAGCACTCTATTAATTGAAAAAGCCCTTCCTGGTGGACAGGCAATCCTTACTGAAATTATTGAAAATTATCCTGGCTTTCCCCATGGCATTATGGGGCCTGAATTAATGCAAAAAATGGAGGAGCAGTCTGTAGGATTTGGCTTAAAAATAGAATATGGAGAAGTAGCAGAAATTAAAATAAAAGAAGGTAAGGAAAATAAGGTAAAAATAGTAAAAATCAATAATCAAGAATATAAAACCTTGGCTATTATTCTGGCTTCCGGAGTAGAAGCGAGTAAATTAGAAGTCCCCGGAGAAGTAGAATTAAGAGGAAGGGGAGTTTCTTATTGCGCTACCTGTGATGCCCCCTTTTTTAAGGAGCAAAAGATAGTAGTGGTTGGTGGAGGAGACACGGCAATTGAAGAAGCTTTATATTTAACTAAGTTTGTTCGAGAAACAACTATTATTCACCGTCGAGATAGATTAAGAGCAACCAAGATATTACAGGAAAGAGTTTTTGCTAATAAGAAAATAAATTTTGCCTGGGATTCAGTAGTAACAAAAATATTAGGCAACGAAAAAGTGGAAGGTGTTTTGGTTCAAAACAAAAAAACAGGTGAAGAAAGGGAAATATCCTGTCAGGGCATTTTTGTTTTTGTGGGGAACATACCTAATTCAAAATTTTTTAACGAGTTAATAAAATTAGACAAAAAGGGTTATATTTTAACTGACGATAATATGATGACCTCACAAGAAGGCATCTATGCTTGCGGAGATGTTAGAAAAAAACTCTTAAGGCAGGTGGTTACTGCCTGTGGAGAGGGAGCTACTGCTGCCTTTGCTGCTCAGAAGTATATCGAAGAATTAAAAGGTACTTCCTATAAATAATACTAAGAAAGGATAGAAAATGGAATTTGGAATATCAACTATGCCCCTTGAGGATTATCAATTAAAATCAAAGTTACCTCTACTTAAAGAGGCTGGGATAAAATATATTGAGGTAAAACCGAAAGAAGGACATTTCAATTATCATGACCCCAAATATCTGGATGAAATGTCTAAAGAATTTAAAAGAAATGGAGTAAAAGTAATATCAATGCATATGCCTACTCACGGAGCAGATATTTCCCTGATTGAGGAATATGACCGGATATGGTCTGTCCGGGAAGTGGAAAAAACAGCTCTTGCCTTACTGAGATTAGGAGGAGAGATTTTAGTAATTCATCCGGGAAGTGAAATTGAAGATAAAAAAATGAGGAAAGAACGACGAAAAAAGAGCGAACAAAGCTTAGAAGAAATACTAAAATTTTGTGAACACTGGGGAATTAAGATTGCTTTAGAGAATACTTTACCCGGAAAGATCGGTGACAGCATACCTGAAATTCTGGAGATAGTAAGAAAATTTAATTCAAAAAATCTGAGAATTTGTCTGGATACCGGACATTGTAACATAACTTCTTCTCTTTATAATCATAGTGGAGTTGTGGAGTGTTTACCGGAAACAAAAGATTATTTATATCATTTACATATTCACGATAATTTTGGAAAGAGTGATGACCATTCTCTGCCTTTTGAAGGCAATATAGATTGGAAAGGATTTGTAAAGAGCTTAAAAGAAATTAATTACAAAGGGGTATTTATGTTTGAATTAAGAAAAAAAACAAATAATGAAGAAATGCTCCGAACGACTAAAGAATCGTATCTAAATTTATTTAAGGAAGAAAAAAATGACCGATAAAAAAGAACATCTTTATTGGTTAAGAAGAAAATTACCCGACCAAAAAGTTTTAGAACGGATGGATTCATTATTAAAAGAACTAAATTTACATACAGTTTGTGATAGTGCCCTGTGTCCCAATCGAGGCGAGTGTTTTAAAAAAGGAACGGCTACTTTTATGATATTGGGGAATATCTGTACGCGAAACTGCAAGTTTTGTGCTGTAGAAAAGGGCAAACCACTCCCTTTAGACCCGGAGGAGCCCCATCATATTGCCCAAGCTGCCAAACATTTAAATCTTAAACATATAGTGGTTACTTCTGTAACCAGAGATGACCTTCCGGATGGCGGAGCAAAACACTTTTCCTGGACCATTATGGAGATTAAAAAGTTGCTTCCTGAAAGTACCATGGAGGTATTAGTTCCTGATTTTGAGGGTTCCTGGGAAGCACTCCAAACAGTAATAGATGCTCAGCCAGAAGTTATAAATCATAATATTGAAACGGTTGTCCGCTTATATAATTTGGTAAGGCCAAAAGCAGTTTATAAGCGTTCCTTAGAATTATTAAGACAAATTAAGATTCGGGATAAAAATATTATCTCTAAATCGGGGATTATGGTAGGCTTAGGAGAGGAAAAGGAAGAAGTTATTAAAGCGATGAAAGATTTACGAGAAGTGGATTGTGACATTTTAACTATAGGTCAATATTTAAAGCCGTCTCCTCACCATTTAAAAATCAACGAATATATTCATCCTGATAAATTTGATGAATATCAGAAGATAGGGATGTCTTTAGGCTTTAAATACGTAGCCTCGAACCCTTTGGTGCGCAGTTCCTATCGTGCCGGTGAAATATTAAAAAAAGTACAATTTAATTTTAATTTGTAAGCTAATTTCTTTGATATATTTAAATATATCTGATAGAATTAAAATCAATAAATCAAATATAAGAAAATTGACCAAGGATAAGGAGGACGGGTTTGTATGACCAAATATGATATTAGTAAAGTAAGAAATATTGCCTTGGTGGGCCATGGTGATTCTGGAAAAACCTCGCTTACCGAGGCTTTGCTTTATGATTCAGGAATGATTACTAGATTGGGAGACATCAAACAAGGTAATACCACTACTGATTATGATCCCCGAGAAATAAAGAAAGGAATAACCATCAATTCATCTTTAGCTTATTTAGATTGGAAGGGTTTGATGGTAAATATTCTCGATACCCCGGGTTACCTTGATTTTATTACTGATACCAAATTGAGCCTTAGAGTTGTGGATGGTACCATAATAGTTGTATGCGGGGTATCAGGAGTAGAAGTGCAGACTGAAAAAGTCTGGGATTTTGCCGATGAATACAAACTACCCCGAGCTCTTTTTATAAATAAAATGGATCGGGAAAGAGCCGATTTTTATCGAGTAAAAGATACGATTAACAAAGTTTTTGGTTCATCCGTAATTTCAGTACAATTACCCATTGGTAAAGAAGAAAACTTCCAAGGTATAGTCGATTTAATAAAGATGAAAGCCGTTATTTATAAAAAATCAGGAGATGGTAAGCCAATTTTTGAAGAACAAGAAATTCCTCAGGATATTAAAGAAGAAGCAGAATCTTACAGGAAGGAATTAGTAGAAGCAGTAGCTGAATTCGATGACGAGCTTTTAATGAAATATTTAGACGGAGAAACTTTGACCAACCAGGAAATTACTTCTTTGTTAAAGCAGGGTATAAAAGAAAGAAAGATTGTTCCCATTCTTTGCGGCTCAGCAACCATGAATTTAGGAATAGAGCTTCTTCTTGATTTTATAAGCGAATATCTTCCTTCGCCATCTGAAACACCTCCTGTTGCAGCAAAAAATGTAAAAACTTCTTCCGAAGAATTAGTAAAAAATTCTATTGATTCCCCTTTTTCTGCTTTTGTTTTTAAAACTGTAGCAGACCCCTATGTGGGAAATTTAACCTATTTTAGAGTGTATTCAGGGAAATTACCTGAAGATTCAAATATTTATAATTCTTCAAAAAGCATAGATAATAAAGTAGGAAAAATTTATAAAATGCAGGGCAAGAATCAACGCCCTATTTCTGAGGTTTGTGCCGGAGATACTGCAGCTGTAGCTAAACTTAAGAATACTATTACAGGTGATACTCTCTGTGATAAAGATAATCCTGTTTTATTTGAAAAAATAGAATATCCCGAACCAATAATGCTGCTGGCAATCTCTCCCAAGACTAAGGGAGATGAGGATAAATTAAGTACCGCTTTAAGCAAGATAATTGATGAGGATCCTACAGTTAAAGTTTACCGGGATGAAAATACCGGAGAGACCATATTAGCCGGCATGGGAGAATCCCATCTGGAAGTAATAATTGATACCATGGAGAGTAAATTTGGAGTAGAGGTTGAAAAGAGTACTCCTAAAGTAGGGTATAAAGAGACTATCCGAAAAAAAGTTAAGGTAGAAGGGAAATACAAAAAACAGTCCGGTGGCAGAGGGCAGTACGGACATTGCTGGTTAGAGCTTGAGCCCAAAGCAAGAGGAGGGGGTTTTGAATTTGTAGATAAAATAGTTGGTGGAGTAATTCCGCGTCAGTATCGTCCTGCAGTAGAAAAAGGTGTGGTTGGAGCAATGAAAAAAGGAATATTGGCAGGATATCCCACCGTAGATATAAAGGCTATTGTTTATGATGGCAGTTATCACCCAGTGGATTCTTCAGAGATGGCTTTCAAGGTAGCCGGTTCGATGGCTTTTAAGAAAGGGGCCGTAGAAGCTAACCCGATCTTATTAGAGCCTATTATGGATATAGAAGTAATAGTGCCAAAAGAATATATGGGGGATATAATTGGAGATTTGAATAGCAAAAGAGGGAAGATAATGGGCATGGAAGAATCTTCAAGTGGAAAACAGGCTATTAAAGCTAAAATACCCCAAGCAGAGATTTTTAAATATGCTATCGATTTAAGGTCGATTACTCAGGGCAGAGGAACTTTTAGTTTGAAATTTTCCCATTATGAAGAGGTGCCTGCTAATATTGTACAGGAAATAATTGCTAAATCCAAAGAAGAAGAGGAAGAGAAAAAATAATTCTCAAAAAAATTTAAAAAATATTTTATAAAAAGAAGGATTTTTAAATCAGATATAGTATATATTATATAGAGATAGACTTATTTATCGATTTGTACTAGTAAAATATTATAAAAAAAAGGGGAGGTGTAATAAATGTTTGCAGATTTAGCTTGGTATTGGTGGGCAGCAATCATTGGGGCGATAGCGTATTTGATATGGTATTTTGCAGGAGAATAGAATAAAATATAAATTTTATTTAAATTACTACTAAAAATTATAAGAAACGTTTCTATAAGTGCAGGGTAAAGCAAATTGTCCTGCACTTTATTTTATAAAAAAGTTGGTGTAAACTTTAGTGGAGCAGCAAGAAAGAGGAAAAAATATTTATTACTTTTGTTTTCCTATCTTCATTTTTCTCTGGTTCTTTTTCTTTACGCGATACTCGATACGTAATACGCGATACGAATAAGGATATTGCAATATTTAAAAGTATACTCTATATTATAAGCGTAACATGTAAAAAATATAGCTGATTAATTTAGCAAGGGTGATTAATTTGAAATTAAAAACCAAAAAAGGATATATTTTATTAATTTTGCTTTTCCTCATTTTCTTTATTATTGCTTATAAATCAAAGGCAGATGAAATAAACGGGGAAAACAGAGTAATCCCTTTAGGAGAAGTAGATTCATTAAAAGTGACTATAAAATTTGGGGCAGGAAAGCTGGACTTAATTTCCGGGGAAGAAGATGTGTTTAAAGGCAATTTTCAATATGATAAAAGTATCTTAAAGCCTAATGTCCAGTATGAAATATTAGAGAAAACCGGTATTTTAATTCTATCGCAAAGTATTAAGAAAGACCTTGATTTACCATTTCCTTATAAAAATAGATGGAATTTGAAATTACCTTCCAGTATCCCTCTGCAATTATATATCAACACCGCAACTTATAGTGGAGATATTAACCTAACTAATTTACAGATAGAATATTTTCATCTTAATTCAGGAGCAAGTCAAACCAATATTGAATTTAATCAACCTAATCTTATAGACTTAAAAAATATTAATATCAAAACAGGCGCCTCTTCTATAAAAATGTTAGGTTTAGCCAATGCAAATTTTAATGAAATGAATTTTACCGGTGGAGCAGGGAGCTACACTTTTGATTTTTCAGGTAACCTGACTAAAAAATCGAAAGTTAGTATTAATGCAGGAGCAGCCAAAATAATTTTGAAGATACCTGCGAACATGGGGGCTAAGATAATTTTTAGAAATTTTCCGGCTTCAAAATTAGATGTCAGGGGTTTTATAAAAATAAATGACCAGACTTATATTAGCCCGGAATATGGCAAAAGTGCCGCAGAATTAGATATCGAAATCAAGGGAGGCCTTGTAGATGTTGAGGTAGTCTCACTAACCAATTGACTTTTATTTTTTTTTCAATTATACTAAAAACGAACTCAGAAAGAAAAAGACCGAGCGAAGGATTGAAGGGTATATTTTTTAAAAAGAGAATCAGCATTTGGTGAAAGCTGATAAGACACCTTTAAACTCACCTTCAAGTTTTGTAAGCGAGAAATTAAATTAATAATATTGATTTAAACATAGTTTACAACGTTAACAAGCGTTAATTGTTTAATAAGAGTAGATAATGTGGGGCTGTAGCGCAGTCGGGAGCGCGCCTCCTTGGCGTGGAGGAGGTCGCGGGTTCGATTCCCGCCAGCTCCACCAAATTATAATATATTAAATCTACTGAAAAAGGGTGGTACCACGAGAAAGATCTCGTCCCTGGTAATAGTTTGATCAATTACTTGAGACGGGATTTTTATTTTTAAGGAGGAATATCTAAAAATGGAAGATAGATATAATTTTACCGAAGTTGAAAAAAAATGGCAGGAGTATTGGAATAAAAATAATTATTTTAAATCTTATGTCGATTCTAAAAAACCGAAATATTATGTTTTAGAAATGTTTCCCTATCCTTCGGGAGAGCCTCATATGGGACACGTGAAAAACTATGTTATCGGCGATGTAGTGGCCAGATATAAGCATTCTCAAGGATATAATATCCTACACCCCATGGGCTGGGATGCTTTTGGCTTACCTGCGGAGAACGCTGCTATAAAAAAGAAAATTCATCCTTCAATCTGGACAAAAAAAAATATTAAAAAAATGAAGAATACTCTAACCAATATGGGTATTAGTTACGATTGGGACAGAGAAATAGCCACCTGTAATCCGGATTACTACAAGTGGACTCAGTGGATATTTTTGCAATTATATAAAAAGGGATTGGCTTACAAGAAAAAAGCGGTAGTTAATTGGTGCAATTCTTGCAATGTAGTATTAGCCAATGAACAAGTAATAGATGGAAAATGCTGGAGGTGTGAAACCGAAGTTGTTAAAAAAGAGTTGTCCCAATGGTTTTTTAAGATTACCGAATATGCTCAGAGATTACTCGATGATATAGAATGTTTAGAAGAATGGCCAGAGAAAGTATTAACTATGCAGAGAAATTGGATAGGCAGGAGCGAGGGAGCAAGGATTGAATTTCCCATAAAGGGGAGCGATAAGACTATTCCAGTTTTTACTACCCGACCCGACACTCTCTATGGAGCAACTTATTTTCTATTATCTCCCGAACACCCTTTAGTAGAAGAGATTATAAAAGATTCTCCTCATAAAGTTGAAGTGCAGAGTTTTAAAGAGGAGATAAGTAAAGAGAGTGCTATAGATAGGGTATCAGGCATTTCAGAAAAAAAGGGATGTTTCACCGGTAAATATGTAATAAATCCCCTAAATGATGAAGAGATTCCTATTTGGATAGCAAATTATATATTAATGGACTATGGAACAGGTGCGGTAATGGCAGTTCCGGCTCATGACCAAAGGGATTTTGAATTTGCCAAAAAATATAATTTACCTATAAGAATAGTTATTCAACCAAAAGACAAGAAAGTTACCTCTGATACAATCGAGGCCGCTTTTGATGAAGAAGGCATTATGGTTAATTCCGGTCAATTTAATGGTTTGTCGAGTAGTAAGTCATTAGATGTTATAATTGATTATCTGATTAAAAAGGGGTCTGGGAAGAGAGAGGTTAATTACAGATTAAGAGATTGGCTTATTTCGCGTCAGCGTTATTGGGGCGCACCTATTCCCATGATTTACTGTGCCGATTGTGGTATGGTTCCCGTACCTGAAAATGATTTGCCCGTTTTGCTTCCTGAAAATGTTGATTTCAGACTCAAGGGCATGTCTCCACTAGCAAACAGCAAAGAATTTGTCAATACAATTTGTCCAAAGTGCGGCAAGGGAGCCAAAAGAGAAACAGATACTATGGATACTTTTGTCTGCTCTTCCTGGTACTACCTTAGATTTTGTTCTCCTAAAAGCAATACAGTACCATTTGATGTTGAAGAATTAAAATATTGGATGCCGGTAGATCAATATATCGGTGGGGTAGAACATGCCATATTGCATTTATTATATTCTCGGTTTTTTACCAAAGCTTTATATGATATGAAATATGTTAATTTTAAGGAACCTTTTAAAAGGCTTTTTACTCAGGGAATGGTTTGCAAAGATGGGGCAGCTATGTCTAAATCCAAAGGCAATGCAGTTAATCCGAGAGAAATATTTTCTAAATTTGGCATTGATGCTACCAGAGTAATGATGCTGTTTGCCGGTCCTCCGGAAGCAGATATGGAATGGACTGATAAAGGGATGGAAGGGGCATCTCGATTCTTGAATCGAGTTTGGCGGTTAATATACAATAATATCGATTGCTTTAAAAAAGCAGGAAATAAAGAAGAAGTTTCCCCGGAAGATATAAGTGTTGAAGCTAAAAAAATAAAACAGCAGACCCATCAAACCATTAAAAAAGTGACTGAAGATACCGAGGAAAGATTTCATTTTAATACTGCAATTAGTGCCATAATGGAGTTAGTTAATGAAGTATATAAGTTTCAGTTAGAAGCAGAAGAAAAACAGGGCAAAGAAGGAGATGTTTTTGTTTTAAAAGAGGCTTTAGAAATGATAGTCAGGCTTTTAGGTCCCATCGCTCCTCATTTTTCAGAAGAGCTATGGCAAGAGATGGGTAACAAAGAAATTATCTACATACAGCCATGGCCCAAGTATGATGAGAAGATGTTAGAGGAAGAGGAGAAGCTCATTGTAGTCCAGGTAAACGGAAAGCTAAGAGGGAAATTGATTGTTCCTGCATCTTACGATGATGAGAAAATAAAAGAGGAAGCACTTTTTTTGCCCAAAATACAAGAAAAAATTGAAGGCAAAAAAATTATAAAAGTTATTGTTGTTTCTGGGAAACTGGTAAACATTGTGATAAAATAACATACAGCGTATAGCGTTTAGCGTATTCAGTATTTAGTATATAGTGAAAGATAAAAGTTACAGGAATTAGTAACCAGAAGCAGAGAATAAGTAGGGGCGTATTGCAATACGCTTTTCCAGGGGTAGGGGTTCGATTCATCGGACCCGTTAGGAAAATTGACAAAACAACCTGGGTCGGATAAATCCGATCCCATCAAATTTAGAACTCACAATGATAGAAAATATAATTAACTGATAAATTGATTTCAAATTAATTAACTAGCTAACTAAATTGACTGGTAGACTGAAAGATTTTATAAATATTATTTTAAAATAAAAAGGAGGAAATTTTTTTATGGCTACTTTTGGCGACTTAAACAGTTTTATTGGTATTGGCAGATTAACCAGAGACCCGGAATTAAGATACACACCTGGCGGAACGGGGGTATGTAAATTTGGCATTGCCATAAACAGAACGTATAGAAATCAGGAAGGAAATAATATAGAGGAAGTTCTCTTTATTAATGTAGTAACCTGGGGAAAACAAGCAGAAAATGTTTCACAGTTTTTAAAAAAAGGCAGAAGGGTAGCTATAAGTGGTGAATTAAGGTCTAATAATTGGCAGGATAAAGAAGGAAACAAGAGAACTTCTTTCGAAATTAACGCCAGAACTGTACAATTTTTAGATTTAGTGAAAGATACAGGTATTACCAAAGAAGGCCCTCCCACAGAGGGAGAAGAGAATGTTTCTGATGAACCAACAAATGAAGATACCTCAATATCAGAAGACGATATTCCGTTTTAAATAAAATAGTATATAGTATATAGTGAAGAAGAAAAAATACAGAAGCCAGGAGTCTGAATAAGTAGGGGCGTATTGCATACGCCCTTTTAGCTAAGTTGGCCAGCAGACCGGTGGACTGGTAGACTGGAAGACTAATTAAATAAAAACTAAATGCTAATGACTAATCTAATTGGTGAATTCAACATAATCGATAAGTCGATTATGTTGAATATTTTTGCAAAATTTCTAAATATTATGCTAATATTATTATAGACAAAGAAAAAGAGAGATGTTATAATATCACTTGCATAGTAAAAAAAGAGATAAATGGGCGGATAGCTCAGTTGGGAGAGCACTGGTTTTACAAGCCAGGGGTCACAGGTTCAAGCCCTGTTCCGCCTACCATTTTTTAATAAAATTATAGTGGGGCCGTAGTGCAGCTTGGTTTAACACGCCTGCCTGTCACGCAGGAGATCGCGAGTTCAAATCTCGTCGGCCCCGCCATTTTTTTAATAATATAATTATGTAGGGCGATTATAAATGCCGAGATAGCTCAGTCGGTAGAGCAGTGGACTGAAAATCCACGTGTCCCCAGTTCAATTCTGGGTCTCGGCACCAGGTTTTTTGCGGAAATAGCTCAGTGGTAGAGCATTGCCTTGCCAAGGCGAGGGTCGCGGGTTCGAATCCCGTTTTCCGCTCCATCTTTATAAAAGTTAAACGTGGCGGCATCGCCAAGTGGTAAGGCAGAGGACTGCAAATCCTTCATCCTCGGTTCGAATCCGAGTGCCGCCTCCATTTAATTATTAATTTGTGTAACGATAGAAGCCTAAAGGAGACGGGCGGTTAATTCAGTGGTAGAATGCTTGCTCGACGCGCAAGAAGTCACTGGTTCGAATCCAGTACCGCCCACCATTTTAAAATCTAAAAACAAAATAAGATTAAGTAGAAAATAGTAGGTTAAGCTTTTTTAAAGAGAGTAGATATTAATAAAGGTGTAAGTGTCTGCATAAAAGTGTAATCGAATACCCTTTCTACATTAAATCCCTAATTTGAAATTTCAAAAAGATGAGTAGGATTAGGCGGGTAATATCCGATGAAATATTTTTAAGCGGGTTTAAGTTAATCTTTAATATATTAACTTTAACTAAAAAAGGTGGAACCGCGAGATTATTAAATTAAACTTCTCGTCCTTTTCTGATTTAGGACAAGAGGTTTTTTTGTTTAATTATATGGAGGTAAATATTATGTCAGAAATTAAAATTATTTTATTAGATGGTTCGGAAATAAAATTGAATAAAGGCGCTACTTTATATGATGCTGCTGTCAAAATAAGTCAAAAATTGGGTAAAGAGGCAATTGCCGGAATAGTAAATGGAGTAGAGAAGGATTTAAATTACGTCCTTAAGGATAATGACCGGGTTGAGATTATAACTTTTGCTTCACCTGAGGGCAGGCAAATTTATCATCATAGCAGTTCCCATATTATGGCTCAGGCGGTAAAAGAATTATTCCCCCAGGCAAAATTAGCCATTGGGCCAGCCATTAAGGATGGCTTCTATTATGATTTTGATTTAGACCGTTCCTTTACTCCAGAAGATATAGTACTTATTGAGAAAAAGATGAAAGAGATAGTGGGTAGAAATCTTCCCCTAAAAAGGATAGAAGTAAGCAAGAAAGAAGCTCATGAATTATTTAAAAAGCAAAAAGAAGATTATAAAATAGAACTTCTTAAAGACATAGAAGATGGTATAGTTACCTTGTATCAGCAGGGTGATTTCATTGATCTGTGCAGAGGACCTCACCTTTCTTCTACCGGGAAGTTAAAAGCTTTTAAACTTTTAAGCATTGCCGGTGCATACTGGAGGGGAAATGAAAAAAATAAGATGCTGCAGCGTATTTATGGAACCTCGTTCGATAAAAAATCTGAACTAGATAATTATTTGAAATTAATTGAAGAAGCAAAAAAGAGAGACCATCGAAAATTAGGAAAGGATTTAGAATTATTTAGCTTTCATGATGAAGGAGTCGGTTTTCCCTTCTTTCATCCGAAAGGAATGGTGTTAAGAAATATCCTGGAGGATTACTGGAAAGAGGAACATTATAAGAGTGGTTATACGGAAGTTAAAACTCCAATTATCTTAAATAAATCATTATGGATGAAATCCGGGCACTGGGATCATTATAAGGAAAATATGTATTTTACCAAGATAGATGAGGAAGATTATGCTATTAAACCGATGAATTGTCCAGGAGGTATTTTAATTTACAGGACCACCCTTCACAGTTATAGAGATTTACCACTTAGAATGGGAGAATTAGGCTTAGTACACAGACATGAATTATCCGGAGTGCTTCACGGACTCTTCAGGGTAAGGTGTTTTACCCAGGATGATGCTCATATATATATGACTCCGGAGCAAATTAAAGATGAGATAAAAGGAGTAATCGATTTAACTGATAAAATATATAAGACTTTTGGTTTTTCCTATCGTGTGGAATTAAGCACTAAACCGGAAAATGCCATGGGTTCTGATGAAATATGGGAAAGGGCTACCAACAGTCTGGAAGAAGCTTTAAAAGATAAAAAGATAGATTATATTGTAAATGAAGGCGATGGGGCATTTTACGGTCCTAAAATAGATTTTCATTTACAGGATTGCATAGGCAGAAGCTGGCAGTGCGGTACCATCCAGTTAGATTTTATTATGCCGGAAAAATTTGATCTTTACTATATTAATAAAGAAGGCAACAAGGAAAGGCCGGTTATGTTGCACCGAACTGTTTTGGGAAGCATAGAGAGATTTATCGGGATACTTATCGAAAATTATGCCGGAGTATTTCCTTTGTGGTTAGCCCCTGTTCAAGTAAGATTGCTGCCTATTGCTGACAGGCATATTGAATATGGTACAAATATAGTGAATGAGTTAAGTAAATATAATATAAGGGCAGAATTAGACGAGATTAATGATAAAATTGGGGCTAAGATAAGAAAAGCTGAGATGGAAAAGATCCCCTATATGTTGATATTTGGGGATAAAGAAGTAGAAGAGGGTCTCGCTTCAGTAAGAAAGAGAGGAAAAGGAGACTTGGGGAAGATAAAATTAACCAAATTTATCGAAGATATTTTAAAAGAGATCGAAGAAAAAGCTTTATAGCATGCGAAAATTCTTATATATCCATAAATTCTGATTATTTATAAAGGTTTATATTAGTGTAAACTTTAGTGGGGTATTTTAATAAGGAAAATAATAGTTTTTTAACTATTGTTTTTATTTTTTTTCTTTACGGGATATGCGATACTATATACTCAATACTGATTAATATATTGACTATAAATAAAGAATATGTTATAGTTTTTTAAAAATAATGAAGGTTCGTATATATTTTAAGGAAATTTAAGAGCTATATTTTTTTATCTATTAAAATCAGTAAAATTATATTTTAAAGTTGAGCTAAAAAACTAATTTAAAATGTATAAAAATTGATGTATTGCTCATCTTTAAGCGGCGCAAAGGAGGAAAATAGGAATTAAGTCAACACCAAAATTAAGAATAAATGAAAAAATCAGAGCAGAGAAGATCAGACTTATAGATTTTGAAGGTAAGCAGGTAGGGATAGTAAGTAAAAAGGAGGGTCTTGAACTTTCAGAAAAGAGCAATCTTGACTTAGTTGAAGTTGCACCAGATGCTAATCCTCCGGTTTGCAGAATTATTGATTACGGAAAATATAAATACTTACTGGATAAAAAAAATAGAAGTGGGAAGAAGAAGCAGAAAAGCGGCGGAATGAAAGAAATAAAGATGCGCCCTAATATTGGAGAACATGATTACAATTTTAAAGTTAAAAATCTATGTAAATTTTTAGAAGAAGGTAATCAGGTAAAAATTACTATAATGTTTAGAGGGCGAGAAATGAGATATTTAGATCTAGGAAGAGAATTATTGGACCGCATAACTAAACATACCGAAGAAATTGCCAAGGTTGTAAAGGAGCCAAAGTTAGAAGGACGGAATATGATTTTAGTTTTAATGCCTAAATAATAAAAACATTACTAGAAAAGAGGTTAAACACATATGCCCAAAATGAAGACGCATAAGAGTTCGGCAAAAAGATTTAAGGTAAGCAGTTCAGGTATAATAATAAGGTCAAAGGCTTATAAAAGTCATATTTTGACTAAAAAAACTGCAAAGCGCAAGAGAAATCTAAGGAAAGGTACTACGGTTAGTAGTGCTGAGGTAAAAAAGGTTAAAGTATTGTTACCGTATTCTTAATATTTTTAAAAATATTAAAACGTTATTTTTGCTATTCCGCACTTAATGCGGAATTCATAAGTAGGAGCACGATGCATAGTGCCCAAAAAAACCAGAAGATAGAAGAAGAATAGATTCCCGCTGCGGTTTACACTCACGAAAGTGGGTGCGGGATGACATAAGAAAAATAATTCGGATATAGAAAAGATAAGGAGTGAATAGGATGCCAAGAGCGACAAATAGTGTTGCCTCA
>JAUVOA010000241.1 GCA_030599445.1 Atribacterota bacterium
AATGGTGTGCCCGAGAGGACTTGAACCTCCAATCTACGGCTCCGGAGGCCGTCGCTTTATCCAATTAAGCCACGGGCACATACTATCTTTCTATCTACCATAGCTTAGCCTATAAGCTAAATTTCTGGGTAATCCCGCATTGAATATTTTATCTTGTGTTAAATTAATCGGGTAGGAAACACGGTAAATATTAACAATTTCGTTTTTTTGGTCATAAATCCCGTAGCTTGCCTTTGGATTACCATCACGAGGTTGACCAACACTCCCACAATTAATAATATACCTTTTATTCTTGTTAATTTCAATACATCCGCCATTACTAAAGTTTATATAATCTATTTGATTAGTATTTTTATTGAAAGAAAAACATCCTGCTAAATGAGAATGTCCTACAAAATATATTTTAAAGTCAAATTTATTGAAGATTAAACTCGCGGTATCTTTATCTAAAATGTATTCTAATAATGGATTTTGAGGACTGCCGTGAACTGCAAGGACGCTATCTTCAAGTTCAAACTTTTTTTTAAGATTTAATAAGAAATTAAAGTTTTCTTTTTTTAATTGATTAGAAGTCCATAATATCGCAGTCCTCGCAGCATAATTAAAATAATTTATATTTACTTTTCCTACAACTGCAAAATCGTGGTTTCCGCCTATACATCTACAGTTTAAATCTTTAATCTTTTCAATGCAATAATTAGGGTCCGCACCATAACCAACAATATCTCCCAAACAAATAAATTTATCAACTTCTTTAATGTTTTTCAAAACACTATTTATTGCTTCAGAATTACTATGAATATCAGAAAATATTCCAATCTTCATTATTAACCCTTTAAAATAAATTTATTAGGGAATTTATTTATTAAATAACGGCAGTAATTAATTATCTGTATATCTCCCCTTTTCTTCTTGCATCAACTATTGTCTAGTTTAAATAAAAAAACGGTGTATTTTTAATTTACACCGTTTTTTTATGCTCTTATAATTTCTTTAATTCGCATAATTGCCGAATTGGTCGATCTGGCCATTTCGTCTAATTTCATAGTAATAAATTTTATCGTTTCTTCTAAATCTGGAATTATTACATATTCCAATGCATTAACTCTTCGCCTGGTTTTTTCAATTTCATAAGCTAAAAGAGTTATTGATTTGTCTAATTCAGCTACTTTAAGCATTAGAGGTAATATCTCGTGATATTTTTTTAAAGCACTATCAAGCTCAGCAGTAGTTTCAACCAGGCTATATGAGTAATATTTACCCTCGCATTTAAATTTATATTGGGGAACATTTACACTCATTATATTTTTAAAAGATACTTCGGTTCTACTTTTTGCCTTCGGAAACATTAAGGTTTCTTCTAAAGTCATCTTGCTCATCAAAGAGGAAACATTGGAAAAAATAGTATAACATTTTAGAAGTTTTTCCTCTAATTCCTCCCTGACCTCGTTATTCTCTTTCGCCAAGCGAACAAATACTTGAATTAATGCATCTCTCTTATCTTTTAATAGTTTATATCCTCGTTTGGCGACAATTAATCTCTTTTTTAATCTAAGTAACTCCATTCTGTTTGGATTAATCTTTAACAACATTAATATTTTTATCCTCCATGGCGATATCCGTTGGCAAATATTTTTCTATAAATTCGTCTTTTATTCTTTTCAATTCTTCTTTTGGTAGAATTGTTAGCAATTTCCATCCTATATCTAAACTCTCTTCAATAGTCCTATTTTCATCTTCACCCTGCTTAACAAAAACTTCCTCAAAATTATCTGATATTTTAACATATTTTTTGTCTATTTCTGTTAGTGCAGCTTCTCCTAAAATTACTGCTAATTCTTTAGCTTCCTTACCTCTTGCATAGGAAGCGAAAAGTTGATTCATAACATTTGCATGGTCTTCGCGGGTTTTATTTAATCCGATACCTTTATCTTTTAAACGAGACAAAGAAGGTAATACATTAATGGGAGGGTAAATTCCTTTATGATGCAATTCTCTTGATAAAATTATCTGCCCTTCCGTAATATAACCGGTCAAGTCTGGTATAGGATGAGTTTTATCATCTTCTGGCATAGTTAATATTGGTATCATAGTTATTGATCCCTTTTCTCCTTTTATTCTCCCGGCTCTCTCGTAAAGAGTTGCTAAATCTGTGTATAGATAACCGGGATAACCACGCCTACCGGGAACTTCTTTGCGAGCCGCAGAAACTTCTCTTAAAGCTTCACAATAATTTGTCATATCAGTAAGTATTACCAGTACATGCATATCTTTTTCAAATGCTAAATACTCCGCACAGGTTAGAGCCATTCGGGGAGTTATTAATCTTTCTACTGCCGGGTTATTGGCTAAATTAACAAACATAACACTCTTCTCTATTGCCCCGGTTCTTCTAAAATCACTTATAAAAAAATTTGCTTCTTCAAAAGTAATCCCCATAGCTGCAAATACCACCGCAAATTTCTCCTCTTTTCCTAATATTTTTGATTGTCGAGCAATCTGGGAAGCAAGTTTTGCATGAGGTAACCCTGAACCAGAAAAGATAGGTAACTTCTGTCCTCTGACCAGGGTATTTAATACATCGATGGAAGAAATGCCAGTCTGTATAAAATTGTTAGGATAATCTCGGGCATATGGATTAAGAGGATTTCCATTTATATCCAATTTTTTTTCAGCGATAATTTGAGGACCATCATCTATGGGTCTTCCCGAGCCATCAAATATTCTTCCCAAAACATCCAGAGAAAGAGGCAATTCTATTACCTTACCTAAAAAACGAGCCTTGGTATTTGAAACATCAACACCCCTTGTCCCTTCAAATACCTGGACAACTGCTTTATCTTCAGTAATTTCAAGCACTTGCCCTCTTCTTATTTCTCCGGAAGATAGTTCTATTTCAACTAATTCCTGATATTTTACATCGATTGTTTTTTCTACTATTATTAAAGGCCCAGCCACATCAGATATGGTTAAATATTCTTTAATCATCTTTGCTATATTGTCTCCTTCCCCTTAATCGGTTGTTGAATTAATTTGGGATATTATTTCTTTTTCAATTTCGTTAAATGTTTTCAGGTTTTTTTCTTCTATAAATTTAGCTCTAATTATTTTTGCTTTGACAGGCAAAGCATTCAATTTTTCCATGGTTACCCCATTTTCAATTACTTTTTCAGCATTTTCATGAAACATCATAATTAATTTTAAAATAAAAAATTGCTTTTTTGTGGAACTGTATGAATCAGTTCTATCAAATGCATCTTGAAGTAGAAAATCCTCCCTGATAGATCTTGCTGTTTCCAATATTAGCTTTTCATGAGTTGATAAGGCATCAACACCTACTAATCTTACAATTTCTTC
>JAUVOA010000284.1 GCA_030599445.1 Atribacterota bacterium
AGATTCCCGCTTTCGCGGGAATGACATAAGAGGTGTGGGAATGACATAGGGGAGAGGATAATAACTAATCCATATCTGAAAGGGAGGAGCTGCCTAATATATAATCTGCCTGGAATAAACGGTTGGTTTTATCCAATTTTTTGGATAATTTTTCCAAAAATATTAATAAGCATTTATTCCCAAGATTGGGGTCTTCCTTAATCAGAAGTTCAATATTTTCCTGCTCTAAAAAGAGCAGTTCTACAAATTCACTGGCTACGGCATTTACCCGATGTCTTTCATTAACAATAGACGTCTCTCCCAGGAATCCTCCAGTGCATATATCAGCTAATACAATTTCTTCATTTCTTTCATTGTATTTGATAATACGCAGACATCCTCTGATCATTATATAAAAAGAGGAATCCTCATCACCTTCTTTAAAGATGAATTCATCTTCTTTGTAGGCTTTAACTGCAGATATCCGAGCAATTTTTTCTAACTCCTCTTCGCTAAAGTCTTTAAACTCTATCATTCTCTTTAATGTTTCTTTTTTCTCTTTCAGGCTAATTTTTTCATAATGTTCTTTATCGACAGTTACCTCGACTTTAAATAGATTTTTTTCTTCCATTATTCTTCTTATCTCTTTTTTGTTCTCCAGGGTAAAGTCTATTAATTTCTCCCAATACTTCTGTATCTTCCTGTAAGCGGTAAAAGGATCTTTTTCAGGTATTGCCTCGTGAATACTTAAATATATATTTTTTATAGATTCCTTGCAGGCTTCTACTTCATTATTTGCCAGATACTCCAGGGCAAGTAACAGGTTGGTCTTAAAAATTTTGTTCTCGAGCTCATCGGTTAAAAATTCACCGGGATATGGGGAAAAATCTTTTGCTGTTACTGTCCGCATATTACTTACTTCGTATTGGGAATCAATTTTAGATTTTTCGTAAATAAATCTATAGATGTCCTCTCTGGTCCTCTTCCAGATGGGATGGGTCTTTTTGGGAGGCAGATGTTTTACGCTTAATTTATTATCCAGGAAGAAATCAAATCCAAACATTTTCGCGTTGATTAAATAATCGATATCTTCCCCTCTACATACCTGGGGGTCAAAAGGCACTATCTGATATAGATTTTTATGAATTACCATAGCCCCGCCAAAGACAAAGGGGGTATGCTTAAGCCGGGGCCCACAACCGATTATCTTATCAAAGGCTTTGGACTTACTCCCAAACCTATTCCAATAAGTCATCCAGGGCTCCATGTTTACATTATCATAATAATTTCCATATTCATTCAAATAATAGCCGGCTACTCCATATACAGTTTCACCATATACTCTTTTCCCGATGAATTCCCTGGCTATGTCCATAAAATCAGGATTTTCTATAACTTCATCATCATCGATTAAAACTGTAATATCAGAATTAAGTATATGGGAAGAGAATATACACATATTCCTGACATTGGCATAACCCTGTAAACTTAGCAAAGAAAGCACATTCTCTTTTAATTGAGAATTTCTGCCAAATCTCTTAATCTTCTTTAAAGTCTTTTGGGTAAATAGATAGGTTTCTACATCCAGTTTTACCCCTTTAACTATCTTTCTTGCTTTTTCTTCTGCTTCGCGTTCTATTTCCTTATTAGTTGGGCAAATTAATATAACTAATTTAAAATCTTTCTTTTTTAATATCTTCATACTTTCCAGAGTCCGACCCAGGGTCCCTTCCGCATCAACGGGGGTAGCATGGTCATAGACAATATCCCCTTCTTTGAAACCAATCTCTCTTTTCCTCCCCCAATAAGTAGGGATAACAACTACAGTTCGCATAATTTTCTTTCTCCTTCTCTTTTGTGTAAATGTTCTTTATTAAACTTATCTTTACTTGGTTAAAATATTGCTTCCTTATATATTTTTTCTACTTCCTTAATGGTATTTTCCCAGGAAAAATTATTAACCGCGTATTCGTGTGCCCGCTTTCTTCTTTCTTTTTTATCAGGTCTTACCAGCTCATTAATGATAGCTTCGGCCAGAGCAATATCATCCTCTACATCGACCAGGGCACCAATATTTTCATTGATAAAATCAGGCAGCCCTCCCTGATTGGTACCTACTACCGGGGTTCCACAGGCCAGTGCCTCTATGGCTACCAGTCCAAAGGGCTCACTCCGGGAAGGCACAGTACTTACATCAGCAATATTATATAAATCGATAAGCTGCTCATCACTAATATACCCCAGGAAAAAGGTATTTTTTAGCTTTAAAAAATTCTTAAGTTTATTTAATTCATCATATAATACCCCATTACCGGCAATTAGGGTCATAATTTTTTCTTTCATCTGGTTTTCATATATTTTAGCAGCTTTTAATAATATGTCTACCCCTTTAAAATGGGCTAATTTCCCAGCAAAAGAAACAATATAATCTGGTATTTCATTTATATCAAACTTCTCTAAAGCTTCCTTTCGGAAAACATTGTTTACTTTGAAAAGTTTAGTATCATATCCATTATAGACGATTTTTCTTTTCTCGTCTTCTATATGGTAGAGCTCCTTGGTTTCTCTGTCTACTTGTTTTGATATGGTAATAACTTTTCGAGCATTTTGAGCACCTTTTAAGGCGTAAGGATGATATCTTTTGTCTTGTTTAAATCCTTTCAGGTCTGTACCGTGTACTGTTGCCACATAAGGAAGACCGGTTTTTTGGGCGGCATAAGGGGTAATCCAGAGATGCTGGGCGTGAATAATATCGGGTTTAAATTTATATGCCTCTTCTTGAGTAACCCTAACCATTATTTCAATATAATCTCTCATCTGTTTTTTATTTAATTGATAAAAAGTAGTATTGCTCCGGGGATGACTGGTAAAACAGGGAAAATTAAAACCAATTTCATAATTTTTAGTGTTGTCGTCCATAAACATTATCGGTCTCATTTCAAAAATTTCCGGGGGTACTTTTCG
>JAUVOA010000127.1 GCA_030599445.1 Atribacterota bacterium
CCAGGTAACCCCTCTTTATATATTCTTTTCCTATCCATTTGCTTACAGTTAAAATCACTTCATCAATTACCGGCATATCTACTTTAGCTAATTGGGCAATTGCTTTAGTAACAACTAATCCATATGGTACATCTTCAGTTAAGTAACGTGCCTGGAAATCCGGTAAAAAATAATCGTTGTTTATTTTTTTCATAGGTGCACGCAAGCCTTTATAAGCACTGTTAGTTACAAAACAACTTTGCAGAGTGCTTTTATCTGCAATTGACTCTTTGTATGAATATATTAACCAATCCTTTAAACCCAAAACATGGTTTAAATTAATACTTTTATCTATATTTTTAATTTCCTTGGTTAGTACCAGTATTTCATCACTCATCGCTTTTAATGTTTCAGAAATCTCTTTAGTCACTCCCTGATAAAATAAGGGGATTTCTTCTTTTCGATATTTTAATTCCTCTTTGCCTTTGAAAAGGCCGTACATAATCCCCGGGTGAATAATCTGCCCTACATTTGCCAGGGAAAGTGTCAGCATGTTAGGCAAAGGTTCTATTTTTAAATCAAGCAATTGAGTTAAGAAGAAGGCTAATTCAGAAGTAGTTTTATGGGGGAAGGCAGCCATTCCGACTGACCTTTTTTTACCTAAAATATCTACTTTGTTGGCATATTCTTTTATCCGACAAGCCCAGGGAAGAGTCTGCATACCAAAAATTATTACTTTTTCTTTTTTATTATCCTTTAAAATCTTTAAAGCAGAATATTCAAAACCACTTCGAGCCGGAATTGCTCCTATTATTACTTCTTCTTTTAAAAAGGGGGCTATTTGTAATAGAGTTGGTTCATGGGCGAAAGCGGGTAACGGCATAAGTATTAAATCTGCTTCTTTGCATACGTCTTTGGCAAATTTACTGGCTTCATCCGGTCGTCCATACAATTTTTTTTCTCCTATTGTCACAGTTATAAATCTTTTTTCCTCAACTAATTTATTAAACTGTGCGGCTTCATCCCCGTAAGGGAGAAAAAGATTGAGCTTGCCGGAAAAATTGTTTCGGATAATTGGAATAATAGCATGGGTAGCATTGCCCCCTCCGCAGATAGTAATTATTTTGATTCTCACTGTAGACCTCTTTCTATTTTGAATATACTTCATCAAGGTTGAATATATTAAATTAGACTTGGTTTAGCAGCATGTTTTATTGTTTTTTTTATTATGATTTCTTTGAATTCTGATACTCTCGAGATTTCTCTATAAAAGCTTCGAATATCTTAATAAATACAGGATAATCATTAAACATTTCTTCCGGGTGAAATTGCAATCCTAAGACAAAGCGGTAAACAGGACTTTCAATGGCTTCAGCTATTTTGTTTTTTGCCCAGGCTGATATTTCAAGATTTTCACCCGGTTCTATGCAAAATTGACTATGAAAGCTATTTACTTTTACTTCGGAAACTCCTAATATTTTTTGTAATTGACTACCTTCTTTTAAACTGATTGTGTGAGTAGGAATATTTCCCTTGCTCTTCTGCTGATGTAGAACACCGCCTGTATCTATTTCATCTAAAAATTTATAATTTAATTTTCCTCCCGCTGTCTCACAAATCATCTGCATCCCCCGGCACATTCCCAGTAAAGGCATATTCCTTTTTAGAGCAGCCTTTATAAGGAAACTATCCGCAATATATCGATTCTTGTTTTGTCCTCGTAAAGTCCTTGGTCTTCCTTCTACCTCAATCCGATCACCTTTATCAGAGTTTCCACTACCTCCGGACATTGCTAATCCATCGATATTATTTAAAATTTTTTCTGATAAGCTTTCGTTAATAAATTCGGGAATAATAAAAGGTATTCCTCCACATTTAATAATAGGCTCTATATAATGCCTTTCTATACGATAATAGGGGTTTTCGTCTGTATTTCTTTTACCCAAATTACAAAAACAACTGATGCCAATTATTGGATCCATTAATATTTACCTCTTTTTTGAAATAAGGATTTTACTTTCTTCTTAAAAATTTACCAGGTGATGAAGAGGTTAGCTCTCCCTTTTCAACAACTATTTTACCATTTACCAACACTTCTTTTATTCCTGATGAAAAACGTTGAGGATTTACAAAAGTAGCATTGTCAATAATTGAACGAGGATTAAATATTACTATATCAGCAAAAGCTCCTTCGGTAATTTGACCTCTATCTTTTAATCCAATTTTAGATGCTGGCATAAAAGTCATTTTACGAATAGCCTCAGCCAATGATATAACTTTCTCTTCTCGTACATATTTCCCTAAAATCCTGGGAAAAGTTCCATAATAACGAGGATGGTAATGTATTTTGGAAAATTTGCCGTGTGGAGATACTGCTCTCCCATCTGAACCGATCATAACCAGGGAGTCTTTTAGAATCGTTTTAACATCTTCTTCTTTCATACAAGAAACAATTAATTTTACATATCCCTCTTTTTCAATTAATAAATCTATTATGAGTTCTTCCGGTTCCATTTTTCTTATTATCGATAATTCATGCATACTTTTTCCTACAATAACTTCATTATTTTTTGTCTTTGTATTGGCAATAATTACCCCTTCCCATCCCATGCCTTTTTCCGGACCTTCAAGGTTATTTTTTATAAAACGTATTATTTCTTTTCTGTTTTCTTTTTTCAATAAATAATTTCTCCAATATTTAATTCCTTTATAAACTATGTTTTTAGGTAAAAAATCTAAAATACTTGACCCCCAAGCAGTATAAGGATATTGATCAGCATTTATTTCAATGCCTCTTTTTCGTTCCTGATGAATTCGATTTAATATTTCTGATGCTTTCCCCCACCCTTCTTTAAAAGCAACTTTAAGATGGGCAATCTCTAAATTAACACCACTAATTTGAGCCACCTTAATAGCTTCTTCCAAAGAAGTAAAAATTTTCTTGCCATGTTCATTTCGCATATGAGTTGAATAAATTCCATTAAATCTTTTCACTACTTTACAGGCTTTGGCAATTTCTTCGACATCGCAATATGAACAAGGAGGATATTCTAAAGCTGTGGAAACCCCCCAAATACCGGCTTCCATTTCTTTTTCAATCTGATAGAGTATTTTTTTCTGCTGTTCGGGCAATAGTGTATTAGGTGTCTTTGAAAAACCTGAATAAGCAACCCGCAATGTTCCATATCCTAATAAAGGTGCTAAATTAACTGAGATACCTTTTTTTTCAATTTCTTCATAAAATTCATATAAATTTTTCCAATGCCACTGTAATTTCTCTTCCTTGCTTAAAGTAATCGTGTTGTTAAAATAATCCATTAAGTCATTAAAATAATTTCCATTAGTAGGAGCAGGGGAAAATCCACACATTCCAACTACTTCTGTGGTAATTCCTTGCATTACTTTACTTTCTGCTTCTGGATTATCCTTAATCGAAAAATCAGTGTGAGAATGTATATCGATAAATCCGGGAGATATAGCTGAATCAATAGCATCGATCAATTTAGATGCCGGGGGTTCATCAGAAGTAATGATTTCAATTCGATCACCTTTTATTCCAATATTCTTCTTATAAGGTAATCTCCCTGAACCATTATAAATTTTTCCATTTTTAATTAATATATCTAACATATTAGACTTTACCTAATAGACTTTATCTAATTTTAGAATAATACATCAAACATACAAAAAATACAATACCTTAATTGTGTTTTTCTTGAATTTTTTTAAAATGATGACAGGCGACACAATGGTTAGTCGTTATTTCAGCTACTTCTGGTTCTTTTTCTCGGCAGATTTCACTGACAAATTTACATCTGGTGTGGAAGACACATCCCGGAGGTAGGTTAATCGGACTGGGTACATCGCCTTCTAAAGGAACAATGGTTAATCGTTTATCCGGGTCAGGAACAAAAATACTGGAAATTAGTGCTCTGGTATAAGGATGAAGGGGTTTTTGAAAAAGTTCCTCACATGAAGCATCTTCCACTATTTTCCCCAAATACATAACCATGACTTTATTACAAAAATAATTAATAACCGATAGATCATGTGAAATAAAAAGATAGGTCAGATCAAATTTATGCTGCATATCCTGTAACAAATTTAAAATCTGTGATTGAACGGATACATCTAATGCTGAAGTAGGTTCGTCCAAAATAATTAATTCCGGGTTCAGGGCAATCGCTCGGGCAATAACGATTCGTTGCTTTTGTCCGCCAGATAGCTCATAGGGATAATAATCGGAATGTTCGGGTTTAAGACCAACAATTTCTAATAAACGAAATACCTCCTCTTTTATATTTACATTCTCCATTTTTTGAATAACAAATATTTCACTCAAACTCTCAAAAACAGTAAATCGGGGGTCAAAAGCAGAATAGGGGTCTTGAAAAACCATTTGCATTTTTTTACGTATCTTCCGCATTTCACCTCTGGAAAATGAAAATATATTTTGACCCTGGAATATAACTTCTCCACCGGTCGGTTCAATTAAATTTAATATAAGTCGAGCAACAGTTGTTTTTCCACATCCGGATTCTCCAACAATTCCGATAGTATCTCCTTTTTTCAGATTAAAGGATACATTATTTACAGCCTTCACTTCTCCAATTTTATGTCTTATAACTCCTCCTATAATCGGAAAAAACTTGGTTAAATTTTTTACTTTTAAAATTGTAGCGCTCATTCTTGTTCTCCATCACTATTTTTAAAATATCGAAAACATGCAACAAAACGCTCATCATCTATTTCAATTAACCCGGGTTGTTGGGATGAACATTTTTTCATTGCATGTTGACATCTTGGATAAAATCTACATCCTGTAGGAAAGTTTCGAGGATGTGGGACAATTCCAGGAATAGCATTAAGTTTTTTTTGTTTCCGGTCCATTTTGGGAATACACTGTAGCAAACCTTCGGTATAAGGATGTTTGGGTGAATGAAATATTTTTTTAACCGGACCTTTTTCTACAATATTTCCTGCATACATGATTGCAACAGAATCACACATTTGAGCAACTACACCTAAATCATGAGTAATTAATAAAAAAGCACTTTGAACATGTTCTATTAATTTACTAAATAAATCAATAATTTGTGCCTGTATGGTTACATCCAGAGCGGTCGTCGGCTCGTCAGCGATAACTAAAGCAGGATTAC
>JAUVOA010000118.1 GCA_030599445.1 Atribacterota bacterium
AGGGCAAATAGGCTCATAGGCAATACATTTTGGATATAGGCAATTAAAGCAAAACTGAACATTAAAATAATTATTAAGCCACCTGCCAGTCCATCTAAACCATCAGTCAAGTTTACAGCATTAACTGAACTAATCATCACCAAGACCACAAAAGGTACAAACATAATTCCCAAATCTATACTATTTTTTATAAAGGGAAGATAAATTTCTGTACCTAAATCAGTGCTTTGTTGGACACAATAGGCAACTATTAAAGCAAAAGCAATTTGAAGGAACAACTTCTGCATAGTAAGAAGACCTAATGATCGTTTCTTAAGATATTTTATTAAATCATCAACCAAGCCGATAAGACCAAAACCAACAGTAGTAATTAATGACCACAAAACATATTTATTATAAGGAACTAGGAGTAAAACTATTATTATCAAAGTAAGAATAACTATTACTCCTCCCATGGTAGGTGTCCCCGTTTTATGTTGATGAAGATTTGGCCCTTCCTGACGTATTTTCTGTCCTACATTATGTTTTTTTAGGTAATTAATAAAAAACGGTAAAGCAATAACCGGAATTGTAAACGAAGCTAAAATTATTAAGGGCCAATAGGTCATTATCTCCTCCTTAGGTGGGGTTATTTTTTTGATACTCTTTTTGCCAAAATTCTAAAATTTCTTCCATTTTCATTTCTCGAGAACCTTTTAATAAGACAAAATTTCCAGGTTTAATTAAATTTAACAGCTTTTTGGCTAAATTTAACTTCTTATTTTTCTCAAAAGAAAAAACTCTTTCTTCTGCCATCCCCTCTTCTTTGGAAGATTGAGCAATTATCTTTCCTCCTTGACCCACAGTTATTAGGGTATCAATAGATAATTTTGCAACTTCTTTTCCTATTTCCCGGTGGTAAAAGTCGGTCTTTTCTCCTAATTCCAGCATATCTCCCAGGATGGCTATTTTTCTATTGTTTTGTGCAACTTCTGCTAAAGTTTCTAAAGCATTTTTTACTGATAATGGGCTTGCATTATAGGAATCATTTAGTATTTTAATACCATTATAAAAGTTGCTCAATTGCATATGCAGGTCTAACGGTTTAAAAGAAGATAATCCTCTTTCAATTAAATCCAATTCTATTCCCAGGGCAAAAGTAACCGCAATGGCGGCAAGGGCGTTATAGATATTGTGCCTTCCCAACAAGGGAAAATATATTTCTCTGCTTTTATCATTTTGCACTTCAAGAGTAAATCTTATTCCTTTATCACTGACCATTCTGATATTACAAGCCATAATGTCACTCTCATTCTTAATGCCAAAGGTGTATACTTTCTTATCTTTAACAATTTCCAACATCTTAAAAAAATAGGAGTCGTCTTTATTTATAATGGCTATACCGTCTTTATCCAATGATTGTAATAATTCCGACTTAGCCTTAAAAATATTATCCTTTGAACCTAATAAACCAATATGCGCCTCTCCGATATTGGTAATCACTGCTAGATCAGGAGGAATAAAATTGGTAAGAGTTTTTATTTCACCCAAACCTCTCATCCCCATTTCCGCTACCAATAGCTTATGTGATTTTTTAAGCCGTAGCAGGGTAAGAGGAATTCCAATTTCATTATTATAATTTCCAGAGGTTTTTAAAAGAGGAAATTCTTGAGATAAGATATGGGCAATAATTTCTTTGGTAGTGGTCTTTCCATTACTGCCGGTTACACAGATATTAAAAGTTTTAAATTTATCCTTATAATGTTTAGACCAATTTTGTAAGGCAGAAAGAGTATCTTTTACTTCTACAATAACTCTATTTTTATCTATTTCTTCATTCTGCAACAAGCTGCTCACGCTCTTACAGGCTACTGCTCCCATCGCTCCCTTATTAAAAGCTTCAATAATAAAATCATGTCCATCGAAACTGGGCCCAATTATAGCAAAAAATAAATCACCGGGAATTAAAGTTCGGCTATCTATGGAAATTCTGCTTATTAAGCAATCCTGGTTTCCTTGAATTATCTTTCCCGAGACAGCTTTTATCAATTCTCTAATCTTACAGTTTTCCAATCTTTTATCTCCCTGTTAAAATATATTTCACTACTTCCTCATCATTATGATGGATAACTCTGTTATGATAAATCTGCTCATTTTCAGGCCCTTTTCCAGCTATTAAGACTATATCCCCTTCTTTAGCTTTTTCTAAAGCATGTTTAATGGCTTTTACCCGATCAGTAATTATAATATAATCTTTATCTGTTTTTTTAACCCCTCTCTCAATCTCTTGGGCAATTTCCACAGGGTCTTCACTTTTAGGATTATCCGCAGTTATTACTATGTAATCACTATATGTTCCTATAACTTCCCCCATGGTAACCCTTACCTTATTATATTTCTCCCCACCATGTCCAAATACAGTTATTATTTTATGTGAGGTAAAATTGCGTAAATTCCCCAATACATTCCCTAATCCGTGATAATTATGAGCAAAATCTATAATAATATTATAGCTCTGTCCATATTCAAGCAGCTTATATCTTCCCGGAGCTCCATAAAATTCACTTAAAGCTTGAGAAATTACACCAGGAAAGATCCCTTGAGAAATAGCTGTTGCTATAGACGCCAAAGCATTATAAATATTGTATATTCCACTAAAATTTAAATATATTCTAGTCCCGCCCAGAGGTGTTTCTACCATAAAGGATGAATTTTTGAGATTCATTCTTATTTTCTTGGCTCTAATATCAGCTTCTTTTTCTATTCCATAAGTAATTAAGTTAACCTTGTTACAATCTATAAAATCTTTACTGTGCTCTTCATCAATATTAATTACCGCAAATTTTCCATACTTTTTTTTCTTACTTTTATTTAAACTTAAAAATAATTTTTTCTTCGCCTTTAAATAATTAGAAAAGTTTTTATGGATTTCGAAATGCTCCTTGCTGATATTAGTAAAGATAGCTACATCAAAATCGCATCCTTCTACGCGGGATAATTGCAAGGCATGGGAAGATACTTCCATCACTGCATAATCATTCTTTTGTTCAACCATTTCCTTGAGTGTTTTTTGTAAATCTATCGATTCCATAGTAGTCATCTGAGAGGAGTTAATATTATCACCGATTATATTTTGTGCAGTGCCCAGAAGTCCTGTTCTATAACCTTCTTCCTGGAAAATGGCTCTTAACATATAAGTAATAGTAGTTTTACCGTTTGTTCCGGTTACTCCAATTAATTTTAATTTTCGTGAAGGAAAACCGTAAAATTGGTTAGCTAAAATTGCCAAGGCTTTACGACTATCATCTACCTTTATTATGGTAATACCCGGCCTGGGAGGAATTTCTTTTTCTACCACCAGTGCAACAGCCCCCCTATTAATGGCTTCATCGATAAAATTATGTCCATCAGAAGTAAAACCTTTTATACATACAAATAAAAAACCTCTCTTTATTTCCCGAGAGTTGTGATAAATTCCTTTGATGTTTAAATTTAAATCACCAATAATTTCTTTAACTTTCAGGTTAGTTGTTAATTCGTTCAATTTCATAAAAAAATTACCTCAATATTAATTTACCAATTAGCCAATTTACCGATTCTCCAATTGACCAATGTACCAATTCACCAATGAACCAATTGCCCGATTTATTAATCTACCATTTAAAGAATAGTTTACCGGTCTACCAGTCAATTTGGTTAGCTAGTTAGTTGGTTCATTAGTTACACGCTTACCCGGTTTGCCGGTTAACCAATAGACAATACACTTCTTCTCTTTTATTTTTTTCTATATACTATTATACTCGAGACAAGCTTATTTTAGTATTATTTTATCAACTTAATTTCTTTTATTTACTCATTACATATTACCTAATTACTGCATTTTTATATGTTCTTCCTTCCGTCCTTAAGCTAGATACGATTCACGAGATACGAGATACTTATTTTGTTGGTACTAATAAGTAAGGAAGAATCTTGGAAGCAATCTCCTGGAAAACCGGAGCAGCTACTGTTCCACCGTAATAACTCCCCTTAGGTTCATCTAATAAAACTAAAATAGATATTTTAGGATTTTCTGAAGGAACATAACCCACAAATAAAGAGCTGTATTTATCTTCAGAATATTTACCGGTAGAAAAATCAAATTTTTGAGCTGTCCCGGTTTTTCCTGCTACCTGGTATCCTGCAAGCTTTGCCCTTGTACCAGTCCCGTCATTCACTACTTGTTCTAATATCTTGGTCATAGTTAAAGCAATATCAACCGATACTACCTGTCTTACCGGCTTTGGTTTAAATATCTTAATTTTATTTTGCGTAGAATCTATTATTTCCTTCACTATCATCGGCTTCATTAAAGTCCCTCTATTAGCTATAGCCGATACAGCCATTATCAACTGAATTGGAGTTACAGAAATTTCTTGACCTATAGATAGGGAAGCCAGGGAAATTCTTGACCAATCCCTTGTACTTCTTACCAAGCCATTTATTTCACCGGGTAAATTTATTTCAGTCAATGTCCCAAACCCGAATCTTCTAATCGATTTTTCAAAAACCTTTTCATCTAATCTTGTCCCGGTTTGAATTACTCCTATATTACAGGAATTTTTCACTATATCGGTAAGATCTTGAGAACCATGTTGGTGTATATCGTGAAAAATATTCCCATTGTATTCCATCCATCCCTTACAATTAAATTGATCATCTAATTTAACCACTCTTTCTTTCAGGGCTGTAGCTATGGTAATAACCTTAAAGGTCGATCCCGGCTCATAGGCATCAGTTACTGTTCTATTTCTCCAAAGATCGCGAGAATATTGATTAAAATAATTGGGGTCATAAGAAGGTTTTACTGCCATTGCTAAAATTTCCCCGGTTTTGGGCTCTACTACAATAGCAATTCCTGCTTTGGCTTTAGATTTTAGAAAAGTTTTATCCAAAGCTTCTTCAGTGATATATTGGATAACTTCATCAATAGTCAATACAATTGAATGCCCATCTTTATGGGTAGTTGGTTCTTTAATGCTTAAAGGCACCTTGCCTCCTATAGCATCTCTTTCTAAAATTACTAAACCAGGCAAACCCTTTAATTCCTTATCAAAAAATGACTCTAAACCTTCCAGGCCTTGATTGTCTATTCCCACAAATCCCATTAAATTAGAAGCTAAATAATTCTTGGGATAATGTCTTTTACTCTCATCTAAAAAATTTAATCCCTCTATATTTAGTTTTTTAATCTCTGCGACTTCTGTTTCTTTTAATTTCCTTTTTATCCATACAAAAGATCTTTTCTGGTTTAATTTATCCAGTACATCTTTTGTTCCCAAGTTTAAAATTGAAGATACTTTTCGAGCAGTTTCCTGAGGATTTTTGATTTTAGGGGGAATGGCGAATAAAGATTGAACATTAACATTCACGGCTAATTTTTTAAAATTTCTATCATAGATATTACCTCGTTCTCCCTCAATAGAAAAAGAAGTGAGGTGTTCTTGTTGGGCAATTTCTTTAAATTTATTACTTTGAATAACCTGAATGTTATAT
>JAUVOA010000243.1 GCA_030599445.1 Atribacterota bacterium
ATAATTGTCTTTTTTTTACTAAACTTACTTCAAAGAGCACTAATTAATATACTTGTTAGTATAGCTCTTTAAAGCATATATAAAATAAATTTAATTGATGAAATATCAAATGAGGGAGGATAATTGAATGAGAATTACACCAATGGATATCGAACAACAAGAATTTTCCAAGTCATTCAGGGGTTACAACGAAGAAGAAGTGGATGATTTCTTAGACAAGATAGTAAAAGACTACGAAGAATTGATAAATGAAAATGTAAGACTTAATGAAGAAATAGAAAGGATGCAAGAAAAATTAAAAGAGTTTAGCGAGATTGAGGAAACTTTGAGGAGCGCCTTACTAAATGCCCAAAAATCTGCCGAAGAGATGAAGGGTAGGGTAGAGAGTGAAGCAAAAATAATCATAGAAAAAGCAGAGCTGGAAGCTAAGTCGTTAAAACAACAAGTCTTTCAAAGAGAAGACCTGGTGAAAAACGAAATTGATAATCTGCGGAGGTATAAATATATATTTAAAGAAAAGTTTAAATCGATGTTGAATTTATACTTAAAAATGTTAGAAACTGAGGAATTTGAGGAAGAAGGAAATTACAAGATTGAAGAGGAAGTTTCTAAAGAGAAAGCAGAAAAAAGAGTTTCCGGAGAGAAAGTGGATAAATTAGAAGGATTAGGCATAGAAGATAATTTTAAAACCAAAGAAACAGAAGATGAGCAACGATATCAATAATTATTTTAAAATTATGGGGAATGACATTATAATTAAGGTCAAAATCGTTCCCGGTTCGTCAAAGAATAAAATTATCGGAGCATATAATGACGCTTTAAAGATTACCATTACCGCTCCTCCCATTGAGGGCAAAGCTAATAAAAAATGTATTACCTATTTAGCTAAATATTTCGATGTAGCGAAATCAAAAATTGAGATAATTTCGGGGCGAACCAGCAAAAATAAACTTATTAAGATTTACGATATCAGTAAAAAAGAATTTTTAGATAAAATAGAAAAAATTAATTGAAAATTCAGAATTCCAGTGTAGGGGCACAATGAATTGTGCCCTTCTTTTGTAATTCACAAACAGGCGGGGGCCTGCCTTTGTGAAAACGGGGAATACCTGTCCTGCAGGGATAAGCGTTCGATGAATCGAACCGCTACTTAGACAGGCGAGACGCCTGTCCTACCGTTTTTATATCGACTATAAAGGGCGCATGCAATACATCCTTAATTTTTCTCTTTTATTTCTTTAACCGTCTAACCAACAAATAATATAATGAGTGATAAGTGATAAGTAACCTGTAATAAGCACCTGTTTTTATAATTTCTGAAATTTAATCTTATTACTCATTACTCATCACTTATTACTGTATTTTACTAGATACTTATTTGTTATCTCACTTTCACTTGCTGCCCGCAACTATACGCTCTACGCTGCATGCTCTACGCTATCCAAAAGATTGACATAAACCGATTTAATATGATATTATTACAAAGATTAAAAATAGAATAGTTATTTATCTGATTTGAGGAAGAGTAGGTAGATACAATTTAACAGCGAGCAGAAATAGTGAGAGCCTGTAAATTCTTTCTATCCAAAATCGTCTCAATATTTCTAATCGAAATTGGTTCAAAAGTAGATTAGTGCGGTGAACATCGTTAAAAACCGGAGTATATTTATTTATCTGTTTAAATATATTTACTCTATAAGTTCATTATCCGTGAGGTAATGATAAAAATTAGGTGGTACCACAAGAACTTCTAACCTCTTGTCCTTTTACGCGGCAAGGGGTTTTTGTTATATTATATTATTATATAAATTATAAAGCATGAGGAGAGATTCAAATGGAATACAAAGATACCTTAAATTTACCGAAAACAAAATTTAAAATGAAAGCAAACTTGGCCCAGGAAGAGCCCAAATTATTAGGATTTTGGGAAGAACAGGAAATATATAAGAAAGTATTGAAAAAAAAGAAAAACCTGAAAAAATACATCTTGCATGATGGACCTCCCTATGCTAATGGCAATATACATATCGGGACCGCTTATAATAAGATATTAAAAGATATAATCCCCAAGTATAAATCGATGAAAGGGTATAACGCTCACTATGTCCCGGGGTGGGATACTCATGGCTTACCCATAGAGTTTCAGGTTACCAAAGATATGAAAGTAGGGTTAAGCGAGGTAGACCCGGTTGAACTAAGGAAGAAGTGTACAGAGTATGCCAAACATTATATCAATGTGCAAAGGGAAGAGTTTAAGCGATTAGGGGTAATGGGAGAATGGGAAAATCCCTATCTAACCCTTAACCCTGCTTATGAGGCGGAACAGATAGAAATATTCAAAAAGATGTTTTCCAAAGGATATATCTATAAAGGATTAAAACCGGTATACTGGTGCGCTAATTGTGAAACAGCTCTGGCAGCAGCAGAGATAGAATATCACGACAAAGAATCTTCTTCCATATATGTTAAGTTTTTGCTAAAAGATAGTTTGAAAAAAATATTACCGGAGAGTAAAGAAGAAAAAAACTATGTGCTTATTTGGACTACTACCCCCTGGACTATTCCCGGTAACATGGCCATTGCTCTTAATCCGGATATTGACTACAGTTTAGTTAACACAGAAAAAGGGAATCTCTTATTGGCTTCCGCCTTAGTGGAAAAAGTAATGAAAGAAATTGAAATTGCTGATTATAAGATTATTGGTAAAGCAAAAGGCAAATTATTTGAAGGTTTGAAGTGTAAACATCCTATTATTGATAGAGACTCAATAATTGTATTGGGAAGCCATGTTTTATTGGATGAAGGGACAGGGTGTGTGCATACCGCTCCCGGACACGGACAGGAGGATTATGAGATAGGAGTAAAATATAAAATACCTATATTTACTACCCTTGATAACCAGGGAAAATTTAACCGGGAAGGTGGAAAGTTTGAAGGATTAACTTATAAAGAAGGAAATACTGCGGTCATAGAAGAGTTAAAAAAGAATGGAGCTTTGTTGAAGGTAGGTAAAATAATGCATTCTTATCCTCACTGCTGGCGTTGTAAAAAACCGGTAGTATTTCGGGCGACCGAGCAATGGTTTGTTAACATCGAAGCCTTTCGTGATTTAGCCCTAAAAGAAATAGAAAAGGTTCAATTTGTTCCTACCTGGGGTAAGGAAAAAATACAGGGTATGGTGGAGAACAGAACCGACTGGTGCATTTCCCGCCAAAGGGTATGGGGAGTGCCCTTACCGGTTTTCTACTGTAAAGGATGCGGAGAAATTATAGTAAATGAAGAAACCATAAATTCAGTTAAAAAATTGTTCCTGAAAAAAGGTTCAGATTCCTGGTTTGCCCTGTCTGCCCAAGA
>JAUVOA010000151.1 GCA_030599445.1 Atribacterota bacterium
ACCCACAGGCAGATTTAGAAGCTAATTTATTCAGATTAGGAATAAAAGCCTTTTCCAATACTGTTTTATTATTCTCTGAAGGTAAATCACCAATCCCATCAGCAACCAAAAGAACAATCTTTGATTCGGTCTTAATAGCTAATGATTTCATAATTTCTTCATTTACCATACTTTTTTTCTCCTTGTCTAACTTTTTATTGTTTTTACTTATTTTTTAATCTTTCTTCCAGTGAAGTGTTTCTATGAAATGTTTTATTATTTTTGATGGCAATCCATAAAGCTTTTTTGGTCCCGACTAATATCACCATTTCTTTTGCCCGGGTAATTCCAGTATATAATAAATTTCTTTGAAGGAGCAAATAATGTTGAGTCATTACCGGGATAATAACTATTCGATATTCACTGCCCTGACTTTTATGAACAGTAATAGCGTAGGCTAATACCAGTTCATTTAATTCAGAAAAATCATAGCAAACCTTTTTCCCGTAAAAATTTACCTCTAAGATGTTCTCCTCGGCGTCTATATTTTTAACCCTCCCTATGTCCCCATTAAAGACCTCTTTATCATAATTATTTTTAATTTGCATGACCTTATCATTTACTCTAAAAGAGCGATTTCCATACTTAATCTGTTTCCCTTTAGAATTTAATGCCTCTCTTAGTCTATAATTTAAATTATCTGCACCCGCTTCCCCTTTATACATAGGAGAAAGGACCTGGATGTCACCTACCGGGTCTATTTTATATTTTGAGGGAAGGCGGACAGTGCATAAGTTAATTATTTTTTGAGCAGCAACCTGGGGGTCTTCTTCTTCTATAAAATAAAAATCTCTTTCTCTCTCTCCTTTAATGACAGGGTATTTCCCCTCATTAACTCGATAGGCATTTACAATGATCAAGCTCCTTTGGTCCTGTCTAAATATCCTGGTTAATCTCACCACCGGAATAGTTTCAGAATCGATAATATCTTTTAAGATATTCCCCGGACCCACAGAAGGCAGCTGATCCACATCACCAATTAAAACTAAAATGGTACCGGGAGAAACCGCTTTTAAAAGGCTGTTCATTAACAGGATATCTATCATGGAAACCTCGTCTAAAATTATTACATCAGTTTTAATGGGGTTTCCAGAATTTTTGATAAAAGTTCCGCTCTTGGGACTGTACTCTAATAACCTGTGAATAGTTTTTGCCTTTCTACCGGTAGTCTCACTTATTTTTTTCGCCGCTCTGCCTGTAGGTGCTGCTAAGACTATTTTTAACTTTAGTTCCTCGAAAAGTTCAATTAAGCCCAAAGTAGTAGTGGTTTTGCCTGTTCCCGGACCACCGGTTAACACTAATACCCGATTCAGAAGGACTTTATTGATGGCATCTTTTTGTTCTTCAGCAAAAGACAGACGGTACTTTTTTTCCAAATATTTTATCTTCTTTTGCACATTTATATTGATTAGCTGTTGAGGAAACTTCAGTAATTCAATTAATTTTTTACTCACCCCTAATTCAGCAAAATAATAAAGAGGTAACCATACTCTATCTTCTTGTACTATAGTCTCCTGGTTGTTTCTTAAAATATTTAAAGATTTTTCAACTAATGATTCTTCGACCTCTAATAATTCACTTCCGTACTTAATTATTTCAGTAATAACTCCATAACAATGACCCTGACTGGCCAATTCGTTTAAAATATATTTAATCCCTGCTTTTACTCGGGCCGGAGAGGTAACCTCTATACCCAAATTTTGCGCAATCCTATCTGCAATTTTAAACCCGATGCCAAAAACATCATCTACCAATCTGTAAGGATTTTCCTTTAATTTTTCAATAGCTTTATTCCCATATGTTTTATAAATCTTAACTGCATATCCGGTAGTAATCTGATAGGATTGCAAAAATATCATCACTCTTTTAATTTCTTTATGTTCTTCCCAGGATTTACTAATCATCTCCACTCTTTTTTCAGCAATACCCTCCACTTCAGTTAGTCTCTGGAGGTCATTCTCCAGAACTTCCAAAGTTTTATCACCAAACTGTTTTACTATCCTATCTGCAGTTGCAGGACCTACTCCCTTAATTAATCCGGAACTTAAATATCTTTTTAAGCCAAGTAAAGAAGTAGGTAAAATTAATTGATAATCACTAAAACTAAATTGCCAGCCATACTTAGGATTATTAATCCATTCCCCTTTTAATTCGCAAGTCTCACCGATATTTATAGAAGCCATATTCCCAACGATGGTAGTTAATTTTTCTTCATTTTTATCCACACTTATCTTGGCTATTACATAACCATTCTCTTCGTTTCTATATACAATTTTCTCTATAGTTCCCTGGATGGTTTCCATTAGTTCTCCTTAAGTTGCTCGTTAGTTAGTTAACTGGTTAGTTGGTTTAATGCAAAATTCTTAACTAATTAATCAAACAAAAACTATTTTATACAATACTTGATAACTATATTGATTAGTTTTTTATTCCTATTTTCTTTTCTTTACAGGGTGCTATCCTGCCCGTAATCCCATCCTCTGTGCGCTATCTACTAATTCTTTTAACTAATTAACATGTAATTAGCTAACCAACTAACTTTAATTAAATTATTTTCACATAAAATTTTCTTGTGCGGGGGCCATCGAATTCACAAAAACATATCCCCTGCCAGGTTCCAAGAAGTAGATTATTATGTTTCACAGGTATATTTACCGAAGACCCGATGATACTCGCCTTGATATGGGCAGCAGAGTTTCCTTCTAAATGACTGTAATTATCATCAAAAGGGATTATTTTGTTTAACTCCATAACTATATCCTGCTTAACACTGGGGTCAGCATTTTCATTTATAGTAACTCCGGCAGTAGTATGAGGAACAAAAACACAACATAGTCCTTCTGTAATTCCGCTTTCACTTACCACCTTTTGAACTTGAGTGGTTATATCTAAAATTTGTGTTTGGGTATTAGTTTCTATGGTTATCTCTTTTAACATAACAACCTCTCTTTTAGTTAGTTGGTTGTCTGGTTAATTAACTAGTTGGTTTACTACAGAATTCTTAACTAATCAACTAAACAACCAGCTAATGGTTTAAGTTGAAAATGAAAGAATAAATATAAAATTAATTTTTATTTTCGCTAATGATTGCTTTACTTTTTTCAAGGTCTTTATCAGAGACTAAAATACTTACTTCAGCTAACCCATCTATGGTAAAAGGATAAATCGAACGGGTAATATCTGATTGCAGGATACATTTAATATTGCAGCTCGCTAATAAACTCTCAATAGCAAGGGCTTCATCTTCACGTGGAACCCGACAGAGTTCAACAATTTTTATGTCTTTGTCTTTCTTTTCTTTATTTTCAGACAAAATAAATCCTCCAATTGTTTCAAATTCACCAATTGGCCAATTAGTTGGCCGGTTACCCGGTTAGCCAGTTCACCAGTAAAAATACAGGTTTTCAGTTATCAGTTTTCGGTTTACAGTCTATTTCATTCTTTCTTCTTTTTCCTTAACTAATTAACCAATTAACCAGCTAACCAACTAACTCTTTTCTTATTACTCATCACTCATCACTGTATTCTCGATACTCAATACTATCTTAATTTTAATTTATCGTATGCAAATTTTTTAACTTCTTCGTACACTTCTTTAAGAGGAACCTGGTGCTGCTTGGCAAACTTCTTGCAATCTTCATATTCGGGAGCAATATTTTTAATTTCCCCTTTAAACATACCAACTTTAACCCTAATTTTACCATACTTTGTTTCAGCAATAAAATTCTGCTGAGCCAACCTCAATCTTTTTATTTCTCTTAACCTTACTCCTAAAGTGGTGGATTCGGAAAATAATACTTCCAGCATTTCATTGAGATTTTGTTCGTAAACAATAGTACTAAGCATGTGGGCAGGGCGGTTCTTCTTCATTTGAATAGGAATCAAAAATACATCTAAAGCTCCCTGGGAAAATAATTGATCCATAATATAATCATAAAATTCCGGGTTCATATCATCAATATTAGTCTCTATCAATACAGCTTCATCACTAACATAACCATCTTTTAAGTTCTCATCTTTTAATATTTTCTCACCCATGCTTACCCTTAAAAGATTAGGGATGGCAAATTCTTTCTCTCCTGCACCATATCCTATCCTTTCTATTTTCATCAAGGGTCTCTTCCCAAAACTTTTAGCTAAAGTGCTGATAATTGCTGCCCCCGTCGGAGTAATCATTTCACTCTCAATCCCCCCGCTATAAGTAGGGATATTTTTTAATAACTCCAAAGTGGCAGGGGCAGGAACCGGTATAACACCATGAACACATTTAACAAAACCCTTCCCTACAGGCAAGGCGGAAGAATATATTTCTTTTATTCCTAAAGTCTTTATTCCTATAACTGCAGAAGTAATATCAATAATACTATCCAATCCTCCAATTTCATGAAAATGAATTTTATCTATATTTTTCTGGTGAATTTTAGATTCAGCTTGAGCTATTTTAAAAAATATCTTTTTGGTTTCCTTTTTAATCTCTCCATCCAATTTGCTCTTCTCAAGGATGGTTAAAATATCTTTAAACCTTCTCTCCACTCCTTCTTCTTTTATCTTGACGTTGAACTTAGTAGCAGAAATTCCCTTTTTTGCTACTTTGTATACCTCTAATCGATAACCGGTG
>JAUVOA010000235.1 GCA_030599445.1 Atribacterota bacterium
ATCGAAAGAAGAGGAACTGATGGCGATGTTAAGAAGATGATGCAAATATTCCAGGAGAATGATGGGAAGGTTGATGTCTTCAGTTTAGGCGGAACAGACTTATACTTGTACTCCGGACCTCAAGGGAAGAGATATACCATAAAGGAATCAGAAAGAATTGTAAAGGTTATCAAAAAGACACCCATTGTAGATGGTACCGAGATAAAATATGTATTAGAAAAGAGCGTGGTGAAATATATCGATACTCAAACTGATATTCCCTTAAAAGGAAAAAAGGCTTTACTCACTATCACGGTGGATAGATTTGGGATGGCAGAAGGATTGATAGAGGCTGGATGTGAAATGACCTTTGGGGATTTAATATTTGGTTTAAATATTCCTATCCCGCTTCATTCTTTTCGAAGTATTGAAATTTTTGCTCGGTTGCTTTTGCCAATATTAATATACGTTCCGATAAAATATTTATATCCTACAGGTGAAAAGCAGGAGAAATCTAATTTAAAATACGTTAAATATTTTTATAATGCCGATATAATTGCTGGTGATTACTTAGCTATAAGCCAGTATATGCCTCAGGATATGAAAGGAAAGATTGTTATAACCAATACCGTTACCAGTTTTAATGTAGAAGATCTTAAGAAAAGAGGGGTAAATTATTTAATTACTACAACCCCAGAATTTGAAGGAAGGTCCTTCGGGACCAATGTATTTCAAGCTACCCTGGTAGCTATATCCGGAAAATCTCCAGAAGAATTACAAGCGGAAGATTATTTAAAATTAATAGAAAAGACAGGCTTTAAATCCAGAATAGAGAAGTTAAACTAAAAAATTAATAGAAAAGGAGAAAGAAAGATGGCAATTTTGTTAGAAGATAAAATAAATGAATTACAACAAAGAATAGAGAAAATGAAAAAAGAAGATAAATATTTTTATCTAAAAAGCATTGATGGAGCAAGTGGGGCAAGAGTAACTATCGATGGTAGAGAGATGTTGATGTTTGCTTCTTATAATTATCCGGGAATAATTAATCATCCTAAGATAAAAAAAGCTGCTATTGAGGCTATTGAAAAATATGGTGCTGGGACTGCAGGAGTTAGGTTGTTAGCTGGAACTACCAAAATACATGAAGAACTAGAAGCAAAAATTGCGGAGTTTAAAGGGGTAGAAGATGCAGTTACTTATAGTAGTGGATATGTAACTAATTTAAGTGCTATTTCTACACTCTGCGGAAGAGGGGATTTAGTTATAATTGATAAATTGGATCATGCGAGTATAATTGATGGTTGTATGCTCTCAGGGGCAACTCATAAATCATTTTTACATAACAATATGGAAAGTTTAGAGAGAGTATTAAGCAATTCTAAGGAATATGTAAATAAGCTAATAGTAGTAGATGCGGTGTATAGTATGGATGGAGATGTAGCCAATTTACCAGAAATATCCCATTTGGCCAAAAAGTATAATGCTAAAATAATGGTAGATGAGGCTCATTCAATAGGAGTTATAGGAAAGACTGGACATGGGATAGAAGAACATTTTGGCCTTAAAGGTGTTGTGGATATTCATATGGGAACATTGAGTAAAACTATTCCCAGTATTGGAGGTTATTTGGCAGGAGATAAGGATTTGATTAGTTATTTAAAACATACTTCCAGGGCATTTATATTTTCAGCCAGTCTTCCACCGGTAGCAGCAGCTATTGCTAAAGCTTCTCTTGAAGTTATTGAAAATGAGCCTGAACGTATGTTGAAGTTGCATAAAAATGGTAAGCAATTTAGAGAAGGGCTAAATTCTATGGGTTATAGCACTATGAATAGCACAACTCCTCTTATTCCTATTTTAATTGGTGAAGAGGAAGACACTTTGAAGTTATGTAGATTGGTTCATGATGAAGGAATATTTATATGTCCTATTCTTTTTCCGGCGATTCCCAAAGGAACTAATAGACTAAGAGCTCATGTTCTGGCAAATCATACTTCTGAAGATATTAATAAAGCTTTAGACATCTTTGAAGGGGCTGGGAAAAAATTGGGGTTAATCAGATAATGGTGAATAATATAATAGAATTTATTTGACAATAAAATATAGATATCTTATAATCTCTAATAAAGATTATTATATAATATAAGCACTATTATCTATTAGAAAAGTTAATAGTGCTTATATTTAATTTTTAAGAGGAAATATTTACTATTTAAATATAACAATTTTTAGTGAGGAGAGATATTTATGATACTTGACAGAAAAGTAATGTTAACTGAAGAGGGCTTAAAGAAGGTTCAAGAAGAACTTCATTACCTTAAAAGGGTAAAAAGAAAAGAGATTGCTGAAAAAATTAGAAATGCAGTAACCTTTGGCGAAATTTCTGAGAATGCCGAGTATAATGCAGCTAAAAATGAGCAGGCATTTATAGAGGGAAGAGTTTTAGCCTTAGAAAAAATTATTGAAAATTATGAATTGATAGACAAAGAAGAAAATCCGGATTGCGTATTACTAGGGTCTGAAGTGTTAATTAAAGATATGAAAAATAAAAAAGAGTGTAAATATACTATTTTGGATTATGTGGAATCTGAACCGGATTGTGGAAAAATATCCATTTCTTCTCCTATTGGAAAGGCTCTTTTAGGAAAAAAGAAAGGCGATATAGTGAAAGTTAGAGTCCCTGCAGGACATCTTGAGTATAAAATTTTAGATATAGAATAGTTTAATTATCAATTTAACAACCTAAATAATCATTAATTGTAATAATGAACAAAGTTATTAAAAATATTAAAATACAAAGATGCTTTGTTCATTATTTATTTCTAAACCTTTTAGTAAAGTAAGCTAATCATAAATATAGCGGAAAATTAAATTACCCCAAAAGGTTTATCGGGCAGCAATATTATAACAATTATGGTATTGTATTATTGAATTTTTTAAGCACAATGCTTAACAATAAGAGTGAAAAGAGGTGAATGGGGTGGAAATGAAAAAGAGTACAACAGAAATTATATCTAATAAATGGGAAGAAATAGAAGAATTAAAAAGAGAAGGCATTGATCCTTTTGGGCATAGCTTTTTCAGAACCCATAAAATAAAAGACTTAATAGAAAATAATAAAAATTTGCAGGCAAGTGAATGCGGCCAGGAAAAAGTCAGTATAGCCGGAAGGTTAATGGCTTTAAGAACACACGGAAAAGCCATATTTGCTAATATTGAAGATATAAGCGGAAGAATCCAGATTTATATAAAATCAAATAAAATCGGAGAGAACGCTTTTAAACTTTTTGGTAAAATTGGCACCGGGGATATTTTGGGAGTTTCAGGTCTGATTTTTAAAACTAGAACTGGCGAAGTTACTATATTTGTAGAAGAATTTGTTCTCCTATGCAAG
>JAUVOA010000180.1 GCA_030599445.1 Atribacterota bacterium
GCAAATCGGATTCCAAGTATTTTGCCCCCAATCCTCCGCCTAAATTTAAATTTAGCGTATCTATTCCCTCGAGGTCTTTTATCTTTCTCATCAGTTTTACCATTTCTTTAATGGCGAGAACATAAGGAGATAGGTCAAAAATTTGTGAGCCGAGATGAAAATGCAAACCATTATAGCTAACATGTTCTTTGGATAAAACTTTTTTCATAAAACTAGGTACCCGGTCGATGCTGATTCCAAACTTTGAATCTACCTGTCCGGTTTGAATATATTTGTGGGTATGGGTGTCTATTCCCGGAGTCACCCGGAGAATTATTCCCACTTTTGTATTTAAACTTTCTGCAATTTGGTCAATCAAGTCAAGCTCATATTCACTATCTACCATCATGGTGCCAACTTTTTCTTTAAGAGCGAATTCTAGTTCCTCTTTGGATTTATTATTCCCATGGAAAAATATTTTATCCGGAGGGAATCCTGCTGAAAGGGCAGTATATAATTCTCCGCCAGAAGAAACATCCAGGCTGAAACCCTCTTCCTTTAAAATATTGCACATAGCTTTAACCAAGAAAGCCTTCCCGGCATATAGTATTTCAAAAGTAACATTTCTTTCAGAAAATACATTAACATATTGCCGGCATTTTTTTCTAATTATAGTTTCAGAAAATACATAACAGGGGGTCTTATATTTTTGGGCTAATTTTATAATTTCACATCGGTCAAACTCTAAATTTCCAGAATTATTTAGAGAAAAACCCTCCCGATTTATTTGGGAAGTTATGGTATTTTGTTTATTCATTAATTTCTCCTTAAAATAGTCGTTAGTCGTTAGTATTTAGTTTTGAGTTGTAATGGCAATTTGCCAGTTATATTCAATTTGCCAATATGTCATTCCTACACATTATATCATTTCCGTGAAACCTGTCCTCGACCTGATCGGGGAGCGGGAATCCAGAATTAGTTGTTTTTAAAAATATAGACATAAGGTATAAGAGGGTTTGATAAATCAAACCCCTACATTTGCATAAACAGGCAATCCAAATTCATAAATAAAAAAAGGCAATTGATAAACGCTATGCCCATCAATTGCCTGAAATTAATCTAACAATTAAATTTACTCCCTTATTTTCTCATCAGATGAGATAGCGCTCCATCAGAAACCAGGGTATAGATTCTGATGACAGTTTTACGGTTCTTAACCATAAACCCAACATAAAGATTAGAGCTGTTATCTTTATGCTTCGGCGAGAATACCTTTCCTGGCAAATCGAAGATGCTCATCTCATCACCAGTACTGATTATTGCTCGCGCCTCTACCTCACTTAAGAAAAAAGTGAGGTAACAAATATTAAATTTCTAATAAAATAACATATATATTAGGAAAAGTCAAAAATTTTTTTAAATTTGCTATTTAAAAATTGAAATAAATTAAACTTTAATTTTTTAATATTTTGATTCTTACAAAAGACACATTTCGAGCAGCATCTTCTTTACTTTAAAAAGATAATCGCTTATTATATTTTTATATTGTGTAAAATATAAAATAAAAAATGCAGAGGTAGCTCATAATTATTAAAATTAGATTGTTAAGTTTAGAAAAGAACGGAGAAGATAAATCTAATACGGGAATTTTAATGATGATTATTGCCACAATTTGTTTTTCTTTAATGGCGGCAATGGTGAAATTTTTACGTCATCTTCCAGTAATGGAAATAATCTTTTTCCGAAATATACCTATTATGCTAATAATTCCTTTAATATTGAAGAATAAAAAAATTTCTTTTTGGGGGAGTAATAAGCCTCTTTTATTATTACGCAGTTTGCTTTCCGGTTTTGCTGTAATAGCTTATTTTTATACCATTACAATTATGATCTTAACTGATGCAGTTACCATTAAGCAATTAAGCCCATTTTTTATAATGCTCCTAGCAAGTATATTTTTAGGGGAAAAAATAGATTTTAAAAAAATTACTATTTTTATTTTAGCATTTTTAGGAGCTTTATTAGTAGTTAAACCAGGATTTCGTTTAGACATATATCCAGCAGTTATCGCTTTATTGGGAGCAATCTCAACGGCTGGGTCACACGTAGCTTTACGTAGTTTGCGATTGACTGACCATCCCTTAGTAATAATTAATTATTTTGGATATAGCATTGGTTTAATATCTTTTGGAATATTACTCTGGCAAGGTAATTTTATTATTCCTGATGCATTAAGCTTATTTGTTCTGCTTTTACTGGGATTGGTGGGTATGGGAGCGCAGTTCGCCCTTATCAAAGCTTATCAGATGGCACCTACAAAGTTAGTATCTTTTTATTTGTATTTACAAATTATTTTTGGTGCTTTACTGGGAGTATTATTTTTCAAGGAAATTCCTGATTTATTTAGCATATTCGGCGCATTTTTAATAATCATTGGCGGATATTTGAATTATAAATTAAAAATTGAATAATATTATTGAAATTAAATTTTATAAGGGATAAGGGAAAGTTTTTGAAAATAGAGAAAAAGAAGGTATATGATATAGCTGATTTCCCATCTTGATTTTCGCTAAGTTTTTTAAATTTTTATTCCTATTTTAAAGATTAAGAAAATTCCCAGGAAATATACTAAAAAAATTAACCAGGCCGCTATCCCTAAATTGAATACTGATTTTTTAGGTTTATATACCACGCTGGCGATGGCAATACTGGTGAGAATTATAGCTATTAATGCACTAATAATATGCTGGGGTGAGACTACGCTTAAAATTGGTGGACCATCATAGAATATATCTGAGAAAAATGGGATAGTCATATTCAGGATATTTGCTCCCAGGACAATGCCTACCGCAAGGTCATAAGCCTTTATTCTGATAGCCGCAAGGGCGGTAACTAATTCTGGCAAAGAAGTAACAATGGCTAACATTATAGTGCCCATAAAAGTTGTTCCCCATCCGGTAAGGTCAGCTAAACTATTGGCTATTTGTGCTAACTTCATGGCAGTAAAGATTATTATTATAGCTGCTATTAAAAATTTGATATTGGTTAAGGGCAAAGAATAGGCAGTATAATTTTCTTTAGGGACTCCCAGGACATCATCGGGTTTAGTTTTTTTACTATATTTAAATATTACTACAATACCTAAAAAATATAGAATTATCAAAATTAGTGAATCTATGCCAACGCCTACAAAGAGAAAGGATGGTTTTAATAACATACTCAAGGCAGCAATTGCACATAGAAATATTCCTAAAATGGCAGTTAAAATTTGGCCGGGAGTAACTTCCCTAAGAAGTGGACCAGGACCATGTGCAAAATCTGCTATGGCGATAATTAATAGATTAAACATAATACTGCCAAAGATATTTCCAATAGCTAAGTTGGGAGCATTGATCCAGGCGGCACCGGTACTCGAAGTGATTTCAGGAAGAGAGGTAGCTAATGGGATTAATGCAGCTCCAATCCAGACCCTTCCCAATCCGGTCTTTTCAGCAATTATATCTCCATAGCGAGTCAGTTTAGTTCCGGTAAAAATGATTATTAGCGCGCATATTAAAAATAAGAGCCACAAATTAAGCAAATTTACTGCATTCCTCCCGAGGTTGAAGAATTTTTCTATGAAATTTATATAAATAATAAAAAATATTATATTTATAGCTTAAAAAATTATAACATTTCTTTAAAGGGTAAGCAATTTACATTCGTATATTGTATTTGGTTAGCTTGTTAGTTGGTTACCTGGTTAGCTGGTTAAAGAATTAATACTGGGATTGCCGCGCTCACTTCGTTCGCTCGCAATGACAGATTAGTAGAAAATAATTTAGATTTGGATAGGCAGGTAAGTAACAGATAGGAATAGACAGGCGAGACGCCTGTCCTACGAATTGAAGAATTGTCAAATTGGTCAATTAATTTATTTTCTTTCCCTTTCTTAACTCGATACTATATACTCAATACTCGATACTGTTTTTTAAATTGGCGAATCGGCAAATTGGTGAATTGACACTAGCTGGTAAAATTTTTAAAAAAAATTAAAATTTATGCAGGGATTTCATATTTTTTGTAGAATATAATATATAGAGAAAAGGAAAAATCTTAAAATTA
>JAUVOA010000052.1 GCA_030599445.1 Atribacterota bacterium
ATATAATATCTAATGAGATGGGAGTCAATATTAAGATGACTTCCGGCCCAGTTATTGAAAGAGCAGGAGACTTAGCAGCTATAGTTACTAATTTGCAGGAAAATGATGTTTTATTTATTGATGAAATTCATCGACTGAATCGAGCAGTAGAGGAAATACTATATCCGGCTATGGAAGATTTCGAGTTAGATATTCTGATTGGTAAGGGTCCAAGTGCTCGTTCTATACGTATAAGTTTACCAAAATTTACTCTTATAGGGGCCACAACTCGTACAGGACTAATTACCTCGCCCTTAAGAAGCCGCTTCGGAGTTATAACTCGCGTTGGTTATTATCAGGAAAATGAACTGGAACAGATAGTAATAAGGTCTTCTATAATATTAAAAGTTAAAATAACCGAAGAAGCAGCAAAAAAGATTTCTCTAAGATCAAGAGGCACCCCTCGTATTGCCAATAGACTTTTAAGAAGACTTCGTGATTATGCTCAAATAAAAGGCGAAGGAGTTATTAACAAAGAAATCGCTGATTATGGTTTAAAAATGATGGAGATTGATGATTTCGGTTTGTGCGGTATAGATAAAAAATTATTACTTACTATAATAGAAAAATTTTCAGGCGGTCCGGTGGGACTGCAAACATTAGCAGCCTCCATCAGTGAAGATACGGACACTATTTGTGATGTGTATGAACCATATCTTTTGCAAAAAGGTTTTCTTCATCGGACTCCCAAGGGAAGAGTAGCAACAGACTTAACTTATAAATATTTTGGCAAAAAAAGAGATACTCAGGGGAAATTGTTATAGAAAAATAGCGGATAGCGTAAGCATAATTAGTGTAGAGCGTACAGCGGATAGCGTATAGCATCACGGCGTTGCCGTGATGAGGAAAGAAAAAGAAAAGGAAATACAAAGACATAATATAAAAAGTATCTCGACCTTCATGCTACTACACACTATAGCATGAAAGAAGTACGAACGAAGAATTAAAAAAGAGGAGATAGGTTGATTGATAAAGTTAAACATAGGAAAAACTAATAAATTTTTTTTATTTTTAGGAATATGTATTTTTTCACTGCTCATATCTAATAATGATATCTTATCAGCAGAAAAACAGCCAATACTTCGAGTGGGTATATTCTTAAATCAAACAGAGATCAATATAGGCGGAGATGGTGCTTTTAAGATTTACAATTTAAAATCAAACAATCTTGTAAGTGAAGAAGTCAATAAAATAATTAAAATATTGCTGCATGATAAGGGAATAGAGATTTTGGGGAAAGGTGTTTATTCTGGTCCTATTACAATTGTTCCGGTAGGAAACACTAAAATTATAATAGTGTTTAATGGACAAAAGTATCACTATCGAGGAAACATCGAGATAGATTTTGATAAAGAGCATAAAAAATTGAATGTTATCAATATCATCGGTATTGAGGAATATCTTTATGGTGTTCTAAAGAAAGAAATTTCTCCACGCTGGCCGGCAGAAGCCTTAAAGACCCAAGCGATTGCAGCAAGAACCTTTGCTATCTTTAATATGAATAAATATATTGATGAAGGTTATAATATTTGTGCCTCTACCAATAGCCAAGCTTACGGAGGAGTGAATCACGAGGACCCCTTAACTAATAAGGCCGTTGACGAAACTCGAGGGGTGATTATGACCTATAAAGGCAAGCCTATTAATGCGGTTTATCATTCTGATAGTGGAGGATACACAGAAGATAGTGAGAATGTTTGGGGAAGTTTTTTACCTTATTTAAGAAGTGTAAAATCAAAATTTGAAGAGAAAGTTTTTCCTCCGTATCACACCTGGACCTGCTCTATAGATGAGAAGGATTTAACAAAAAAACTGCAAAAACAAGGTTATACGATAAATTCAGTTGTTTCCATTGAACCAGTTAATAAAAGTGAAACCGGCAGGATAAGTGAGTTAGCTTTTATTACTAACAATAATGAAGTTATTAATATGAAAGCTAATAATTTTAGGAGCCTAATAGGGGTAGATTTGATCAGGAGCACACTTTTTAGTATCAAGGTAATCGGGGAAGAAATAAATATTGCGAAAGATACGGAAGATAAAAAGGAAATTGAGGACAAAGAAGAGCAAAGACAGTCAACGAAAGAAATTTTAGAACAGAAGAAAGACTGGACCATTAAGGAATTGCTCGAATTGATGATGAAAAGGAAAGAAGAAAGAGAAAAGGAAAAAGTAGAGAAAATACCAAAAGTAGAAATTGTAAAATCAAACACTCCTTTCACCTTTATATTTTCTGGATCAGGAAATGGGCATGGTGTTGGAATGTCGCAATGGGGTGCATATGGCATGGCAATTCAAGGATTCAGCTATCAAGATATTTTAAAATATTATTATCAGGGTATAAATATTATAAAAAAATATTAAAAGTAGACAGATGAGTGGAAAATGAAATTAGAAGAATTTGATTATTATCTTCCTTTGGGTTTTATCGCCCAAAAGCCGATTAAACCAAGAGATCGTAGCCGTTTGATGGTCTTAAATCGACCTAGGAAAAAAATTCAACACAAAATTTTTAAAGACATTAAAGATTATTTTAAAAAAGGCGATCTTTTAGTTTTAAATAATACCAAAGTTTTGCCGGCAAGATTATATGGTTTTAAAGAAAAAACTAAAGGAAAAGTAGAGGTTTTAGTTCTTAAATCTATAAAGGATAGATATTGGGAAGCATTAGTAAAGCCGGGAAAGATTGTTCATTCAGGTACTAAAATAATTTTTGGACCTGAATTAGAGGGGATAGTAGGAGGTAAAAATGAAGAGAAGGGTAGTTACTTTATCCAATTTAATTTTAAGGGTAATTTTAAAAAAATATTAAATAAAATAGGACAAATGCCTACCCCGCCTTATATTAAAGAAGAATTAAAGACAGGAAATGACTATCAAACGGTTTATGCTGCCCAAGATGGCTCAATCGCTGCTCCTACCGCCGGACTTCATTTTACAAAATCTTTACTAAAGGAACTTACCCATAAAGGAATCGAAATAGTATATTTAACTTTACACGTAGGTCGAGGAACTTTTGAGCCTATAAGAACTTTAAAAGTTGAAGAACATAAAATGGATTCTGAGTATTATTCTATTTCTTCTGATGTTGCTCAAAAAATTAATCAAGCCCGGAGCGAAAAAAGGCGGGTTATTTCGGTAGGAACAACCACAACTCGTACCCTGGAATCTGCTTTTAATTTTGATCAAGATAGAATTATAAGCGGTAACAATTGGAGTGATATATTTATCTATCCCGGATATAAATTTAAGATCGTAGATGTGTTAATTACTAATTTTCATCTTCCCCAATCGACTCCTTTAATGCTTGCAGCTGCCTTTACCGGAAAGGATTTTATTTTTAGGGCATACCGGGAAGCAATTAAAGAAAATTATAGGTTCTATAGTTTCGGAGATGCGATGATTATTGTATAGTCGTTAGTCGTTAGTGAATAGTTGTTAACAAAGAGAAAATATAGAGAATAAATGCAAGTACATATTGGCATGAAGCGTTAAGCGTATGGTATATATAGCGAAAAACGAAAAGCGCAAAACGCAAAGACATAACTTAAAATTCAAAATTAAAGACAAAATCGACTTGGAGATCGAAAAACTAAGCACGTAATATGTAATATGTAACAAGCGATAAGTAAATAAATTGAATTCAGAAGTCAGAGGAAGGGACAAACCTTGATGTAGCCAAGAAGATAAACATTTCGTTTATCAACTATACGCTAAAGAGGTTTTGAGTTTTGAATTATGGTTTTTCGCTTTTAGCTTTAAATTTTTAATTTATCACAAACTGGTATATATACTAAAATAATAAATAAATTATCAATTGATTAAAATGTAAATTAAGAGGTTATACATATTTGACAATTAAATTCGAAGTGATAAAAGAATGTAGAAAGACCAAGGCAAGACTGGGAAAGTTATATACTTCTCATGGAATAATTGACACCCCAGTTTTTATGCCGGTAGGCACTCAGGCCACAGTTAAAGCTATGACCCCTCGAGAATTAGAGAGATTAGGTATTCAGATTATTTTAAGTAATTCTTATCATCTGTATTTAAGACTCGGGTATAATTTGATTGCTCAAGTTGGTGGTTTGCATAAATTTATGGCTTGGAAAGGGGCTATATTAACTGACAGTGGAGGTTTCCAGATTTTCAGTTTAGGAGAACTAAACAAGATAAGTGATGAAGGAGTATTTTTTAATTCTCACATTGATGGATCTACGCATTTTATAAATCCCGAAAAGGCGATGGAAATTCAAATGGCTTTAGGTTCTGATATTGCTATGGCTTTTGATGAATGTATATCTTATCCTGCTGGAAAATATCAGGTTGAAACTGCCGCTCAAAGAACCATTCAATGGGCTAAGAGGTGTAAAGAAGCACACTATAGCACTAGCCAGAGTTTATTCGGAATTGTTCAGGGAGGCGCCTTTAAAGACTTAAGAATTGAAAATGCTAGCAAGTTAGTAGAATTAGATTTTCCTGGATATGCAATAGGGGGATTAAGCGTAGGCGAACCAAAATCGCTAATGTATGAAATTCTAGATTGTACAGTTCCTTGTTTGCCTAACAATAAACCCCGATATTTAATGGGGGTGGGAGCACCTCAAAGCATAATAGAAGGAATCACAAGAGGGGTTGATATGTTCGATTGTGTTTTGCCTACCAGAAACGCCAGAAATGGTTCCTTGTTTACTTCTTTTGGTAAGTTATCTATAAGTAATGCTAAATACAAGGATGATTTTGCACCATTAGATAATAAATGCCAGTGTTATACTTGCCAGAATTTTACCAGGGCTTATTTACGTCATCTATACATGTCCAAAGAAATGCTTGCTTCAATTTTAGGGACTATCCACAATCTTTATTTTATGTCTTCTTTAATGAAAAATATAAGATTAGCTTTATTAAAAGATAGATTATTAGAATTTAAGAAAGAATTTCTTTCTAATTTTTTGAGCTAACTGTTTACATAAATGGAAGCCGGAATATAACTAGTATCGAGTATTGTGTATCGAGTATTGCGTTAGGAAAATCAGAATTCAAGAGTGGAGACACGACGTATTATACCCAAAGTAGAACAGGAGTTCCGCCTGTCTATTGGTAGTTAGCATTAATACAAGTTATTAGTTTATAGTTTTTAGTTTTGCTATACGCCTACCTTAGAAATAAATAGTTAATTAATTCTTAACTGGTAGACTGGCTGGTAAACTAGTTAACCGGGTAACTGTATAACTATATACGAGATACGAATTTGACTCCTGATTTCAGATTTCTACCCTATTAACGCAATACACGATACGATATACGCGATACGAAAAAATAATTTGCTAAATAAAATAAAATTATGTATAATTTAGAAGATATTTTTTAAAATTAAAACGAAAGGTGTGATTAAAAAAATGGAAGCTCTTCAACAATTTTTACCTTTAATTATTATTTTTGGTATATTTTATTTTATCCTTATTCGTCCTCAGCAGCAAAAACAAAAAAAACATAAATCAATGTTAGGTAGCCTGCAAAAAGGGGATAAGGTCATTACCATTGGCGGTGTTTACGGAATTATCAAAGATATCAAAGGCGAAACCTTAACCTTAGAGATTGCCAAGGATGTAGTTATAAATACTACACGTAATGCTATCGGGGTTAAAAGGGAAAAATAATACCACAAAGTATTTTTTAAAAAGGAAAGAAAATATATAGAGATAATAATAACAATAATAATTTAAAGGCAGGTATCTATTTTATACCTGCCTTTAAATTTTAGTATATTAATCGGAGAAGTATTTTCTTAAGTATTCTCGTTGACAAAGAAAATACTATAATATTATAATAATAAAGTTAAAGAATTTTATAGTGATATATAATAAAAAATATAAAAGGTAAGAAAAATTAGAAAGAGAGGATTTTTATATGAATTGGACCAAAACCTTAAGATTGGCCAGCGTCTTTGTTGTAATTTTTATTGCAATTATTTTATCATTTCCTCTAAACGAGAAGATAAATTTAGGGCTAGATTTACAAGGAGGTTCTCACGTTATCTTAGAGTGCGTAGATACCCCTAATGCCCCAGTGGACAATGATGCGGTAAACAGAGTATTAGAAATAATAAGAAACCGTATTGACCAATTGGGAGTTTCAGAACCGGTAATTCAGAGACAAGGCGCAATCCGCATCTTAGTTCAGTTACCTGGTGTGGAAGATCCGGAAGCAGCTGTAGATTTAATTGGTAAAACTGCTCTCCTGGAATTTAGAAACGAGGAAGGAGAAACCCAACTAACAGGAGCCCATTTAATAGATGCTAAATCATCCTTTGACCAATTTAGTCGATCTATTGTTTTAATTGAATTTGACAAAATTGGAGCTAAAGAGTTTGGAGAAGCAACAAAAAATAATGTGGGGAAAGTTTTAGCTATTACTTTGGACGGGAAAGAAATATCTGCTCCTGTAGTCCAGGAACCAATTCTCGATGGAAAAGCCCAGATTACCGGAAAATTTACTGTAGAGAGCGCAAAACATTTAGCTATACTTTTACGGGCTGGCGCTCTTCCGGTAAAGGTGGAGATTTTGGAAAATAGGTCAGTTGGGCCAACTTTAGGACGAGACTCTATCTCCAAGGGGGTAAAGGCTGGGATAGTAGGGTTAATACTGATATTAATATTTATGTTAATTTATTATAAGAGTTTTGGGTTAATAGCAGATTTTGCTTTGGTCGTTTGCATGATACTAATTGTGGGAGCCTTGGCTGGTTTAAAGGCGACTTTAACTTTACCCGGAATAGCTGGAATGATTCTTACCATTGGTATGGCAGTAGATGCTAATATTCTGATTTTTGAGAGAATAAAAGAAGAATTGAGATTGGAAAAAACTTTTCGCGCTTCTATTGATGCAGGCTTCAACAAGGCTTTCCGTACTATATTTGATGCCAATGTTACTACTTTAATTGCAGCTCTTGCCTTATTTTATTTTGGCTCGGGACCAATCAAAGGATTTGCGGTTACTTTGAGCATAGGTATTTTAGCCAGTATGTTTACCGCAATTGTGGTAACTAAGATTGTTTTAGAAGTAGTAGCTGCTAAGTTTAGTTCTAAAGCTTTATTATAGACATAATTAAGGAGGATATATAATGGATCTAATTGGAAAAAAGAAGTTCGATTTTATTAAAAATAGAAGAATAGTTTATATTATCTCTGCAGTTATCATCCTGGTTAGTTTAATTTCAATTATTTTTCAAGGATTTAATCTTGGAATCGATTTTGCCGGGGGGACTTTAATTCAAATAAGATTTGATAAATCAGTTTCTATTACCGAAGTTCGAAATGTGTTAAGTGAATTTAATTTAAGTCGAAGTACTATCCAAAATTTATCAGAGAATGAATTTGTGGTACGGACAGAAAAGATTGATTCAGAGCAAAGAAAGGAAATATTGTCCGCTTTTCAAGAGAATTTAACTGATTTGGAGATATTGCGTGTAGAGACAGTAGGGCCGGTTATTGGAGAAAATTTAAAAAAATTAGCCCTTTATGCCCTACTTTTTGCTTTTATAGGAATCATTCTATATATTACTATGAGGTTTGAGTTTAAGTTTTCTATTATTTCAATATTAGCGCTTTCCCATGACTGCTTAATTGTTTTGGGTATTTTTTCTTTATTACAGAAAGAAATAACTATTTCGATAATAGCAGCAGTTCTAACCATTGTAGGGTACTCTCTAAATAATACAATTGTAATTTTAGATAGACTTAGAGAAAATATTAAGTTTAAAACCAGAGAACCATTTGAAAATTTAATAAATATGAGCATTAATCAGTCTCTGTCCAGAACGATAAATACAGCTTTAACCACCATTATTCCCATTTTGGCCTTATATTTTTTCGGAGGGAATATACTTTCTGATTTTGCTTTAGCTTTGTTTATAGGAATGATTGCCGGCACTTATTCTTCAGTTTTTATTGCCAGTCCATTATTATTAGAGTGGAATAAAATATTTAAGATACATCAAAAAGGTATTAGAATTACCGGAAAAAAGGGCAAAAAGTAATTCGGAAATACATTAGTATCGTGTATAAGTTAGTATATAATATATAGCTAAAAACGAAAAGCGCAAAACTAAATTAGTATCGCGTATTGCATATTGATTATCGCTTTATGAAAAGAGTTTTACTGTGTGTTAAACGCTACCTGCCATACGCTGTAATATATTCGCGATACGAGTAAATTAGAAAGGAGTACAAGTAAAATAGAGTGGCACATATTAAAAGAAGATAAAAAGTTACAATCAGAGCTGTCCAAAGAATTAAATATCTCTCCGATTTTAGCTCAATTACTAATAAACAGAGGAACGAAAGAAGTTTTAAGTGCTAGAAAATTCCTAAAGGCAGATCTTAAAGCTTTGAGAGATCCTTATATCTTTCAAGATATGGAGAAAGCCGTAGACAAAATATTAAGAGCAGTAAATAATAATGAAAGAATATTAATCTACGGAGATTACGATGTCGATGGAATAACCAGTGTTGCCTTATTGTTTTCGATTTTGAGAGAGTTTACCAATAATTTATACTACTATATACCTAATCGCTTTCAAGAGGGATATGGACTAAATGAAGAAGCTATAGATATTGCTTTTAAAAATAATATTAAATTGATCATTACCGTAGATTGTGGAATTAGTTCTATTTCTGAAATAGAGAAAGCAAGTAATTATTGTATAAATGTTATAGTTACCGATCATCATCAACCCCAAAAAGACATTCCTTCTGCGATAGCAATAATAAA
>JAUVOA010000307.1 GCA_030599445.1 Atribacterota bacterium
CATATATGATAACCAGCCAATGCAAATATCCAGACATTGCAGCTTTATTGATAATGTATGCAACTTCACCAGATGCTTGTGCAATACATTCAGCACATACCTTGCGCCCACCATATAGGGGATCTGCCTTAGAAAATCCATTGATTAAAGATAACGAGTATATTCAAAGGACTGCTACCTCTGCACTAACTATTCAACCTGTTCCAGTACATCCAGACTTTTGGGACTATATAAATCGCGCATTTGAAGCCCTTAAAGGTGTCGAGGCTGGTATAATTACTCCGACTCAAGCTGTAGATGATTTAAAAGCCTTTACCACTACTATACAGAATGTGGAACTTGCAAAATGATGAAATGAGCAGAATAAGAGAGGGCTTTCAAAGCCCTCTCTTATTTTTGGAATTGCTTATTATCATAAATTAATTGAACTTAATTTGTACTTATATTATGAACTGAGGAAAGAAAGTAAATGAGAAAAAATTTCTTAAAATTCCATTCCCATTGGTTCTTTTTATCTCCCAGTGTCCTTCTTGTATCATTTTTCTACTTTATTCCGGTTGTACTGGTATTCACTATTGCCTTTACTAATATGGATCAGGTATTTAGCTGGCATTTTGTGGGTTTAACAAACTTTTTAAAGCTATTTACTCTTAAAGACCCATTGATACCAAGAATTATTAAGAATACCATTATTTATATTTTCAGCGCACTTCCCTTAACTATTATTGGGGCACTTTTTATATCTTTACTTACTATGAGAATTAATCGGACAGCAAGTCTAATTTTTAAAGCTATATTCTTCTTTCCCAGATTAATGCCGCCTGTAGTCTGGGGTTTTCTCTGGATGTGGAGTTTTGAGGGAACGCGCTACGGAGTCTTCAACTCAATTTTAGAAGGATTTGGTGTCTCACCAATCCATTGGTTTATTGAATCTCCTATGCTTATTGTGATATGTGCCAATGGATTTTTGGGTATTTCATTGGCGATGCTTATCTTTACCTCTGCAATTGCATCTATTCCTAAGGACTATACCAGGGCAGCAGAGATCGATGGAGCTTCTTTCTGGCAAACATCGAGATTCATCATAATTCCTCTATTGAAATGGCCAATTATGACTATGACAGCATGGCATTTAATGTCATTTATAAACTCATATGTTTATATTTTCCTGATCACTGGAGGAGGACCATATCATGCTACCGAAGTGTGGGCACTTTACGGATACAATAGTGCGTTCAGAAATTATCAATATGGTTATGGAAGCAGTATAATGGTGGTACTTGTGATAATTAACTTGATCCTTCTCGTAGTTTTACTGAAAGCCTTTGGTATGAGAAGAATGATCGAGCGCTCAAGGATAGAAGTATGAAAAAAATATTTGATAAATGGATAATTTATATAATACTTTCACTTATTGCTATCCCATTTCTGATAATGTACATTGCTTTCTTTGCGCAAGCTTTTAGTAAAGGGATGTCACTCGGCATCATTCCTCAAAAATTAAGTTTCTCTAACTTTAGTTTCCTATGGAGTACGATTCCATGGGGTTTAGAGAAAACCAGAATATGGGGTATTTTTTTAAACACTTTCCTTTTTGCTTCCATATCAGGCCTTGCAGTAACAGTTGTTTGTACATTGACAGGTTATGCTTTGTCCAGGATTGAATTTCGCGGAAAGGCTTTTTTCTTATCGATGCAATTAATACTCCATGCCATTAGTGGACAAATCCTTTTAATAGCCATATTTTTCTTGTTACTGTATACAAAACTCTTATATAAAATCCCCGGCGTTGCATTAGCAAGAGCTTCACTGGAAATACCGTTAGGAGTTTGGATGATAAAGGGATTTTTTGATGCAGTGCCCTGGGATATAGAAAGATCTGCTATGATAGATGGCTGTACTCGATTTCAGATATGGTACAAGATCTTCCTTCCATTAATTAAGCCCGGTATAGGGGCAGTATTTATATGGGGTTTTCTGTTTGCATGGCATGATTTTATTTATGTTTATACCTTGCTTCCAGGTACAGTGCCATTACTTTCAACTTTAGTTCAAGGTCTTCTTGCAACTGAGGTAGTAGATTATGGAGTAATTGCAGCAATATCACTTTTTTATATGTTGCCACCTTTATTCCTCTTTGTTTTCCTCCAGAAAGCATTGATGAAAGCTCCCATAATGGGTGGCAAGGGAATAGCATAAGAAGATATGTAAAGGGTTTTTGCCGGGGAAATTAAACAAGAAAGGTAGATTTAAGGAATGAAAATAAAAGGGTTTGGAGTAAATACACGCAGGACAGATGGAAATTTCCCAAAACTTGAGAATCAGCTTACCTATCTTAAAGAAGCTGGTTTTGAATATCTCGAGGTTTCAGCAGATGTAGTAGATACAATTGGTGGGGGGAAAATTATTCCTAAAAGAATAGATAAACTCCTCCAACTCCTTGAACGGTATGAATTCAAATATACTGCGCATATCCATAATGGGATCGATTTAAGAGATAATCAAGATAGAGAATTCCAACTTACGTCATTCAAGTCAGGTATTGAGTTTGCTGGAATTATTGGTGCGGAATTACTGGTCTGTCATTTTGAAAAAGAAAGCGATGACTCAGCTAAAGAATTTCTTTTTCGAGAAGCTATTCTAAAAGGACTTGAGTATGCTAAAAAGTGGAAACTTAAAATTGGGATAGAGAATATTGAGATAGATAAACTTTCCAAAG
>JAUVOA010000183.1 GCA_030599445.1 Atribacterota bacterium
ATATCTGCATACCGATTTTACCGCCATACCCTATGAATCTCTGGTAGAGCTAGCCGAGAAACTGGTAAACTTGGCTCCCGGTAATACTCCCAAAGTAGCCGCCTTTTTTAACTCCGGTGCAGAAGCAATAGAAAATGCGGTAAAGATTGCCCGGGCTCATACCAAAAGACCGGCTATCATCGTCTTTGAAAATGCCTTTCACGGCCGCACTCTCCTAACTATGACTATGACCCATAAGGCTATGCCCTATAAGTACCATTTCGGACCCTTTGCCCCCGAGATATACCGACTGCCTTTCCCCGGTCCTTCTCATCCTATGGCCAATGAAGATTTTGAAAAGATACTTACTGATACTGTAACCCCTGACTCTGTTGCTGCTATAGTGATTGAACCTATCCAGGGAGAAGGAGGATTCAATATCCCCCAGGAGGGATTTTTAGAATACTTAAGAGAATTGACCGATAAATACGGTATGTTACTTATTACCGATGAAATTCAGAGTGGTATAGGCCGAACCGGAAAGTTTTACGCCATAGAAAATTGGCATATAGAACCGGATATAGTCTGTCTGGCTAAATCTTTAGCTGCCGGTCTACCCCTTTCGGCAGTAATTGCCAAAAAAGAGATTACCGATTCTCTCCCCGGAGGGTGTATCGGCGGAACCTATGTAGGTAACCCGCTAGCCTGCCGGGCAGCCCTGGAAGTGATAAATATCATTGAAGAAGAACATCTCTTGGACAGGGCTCTAAAGATCGGAGAAAAACTAAAAGAGCGATTCCTTAAAATGAAAAACAGGTACCCCTTAATAGGAGAGATTCGGGGTATGGGAGCGATGATGGCTATCGAATTGGTTAAAGACCGGAAGACCAAAGAACCAGCTACCCAGGAAACAGCCCAAATTGTCCAGGAATGCCTAAAAAACGGAGTATTCGTCCCTACTGCGGGAATCAATAAAAATATCTTGCGCATGTTGGCCTCTTTGGAGATTACTGATGAGCAGTTAGATGAAGCCTTAGATGTATTGGAAAAGGCAGTAGCCAAGGTTTAATAAAATTAAAAAAAATAAATAAAAAAAGAGGTGTTTTGAGATTTTTGTCGAATAAACTAAATAATGTTAAGCGGAGGAATTTTTTGGTGAGTATTAAAATAGATGCAAGTGATATAAAAATTGCGAGGGAGACGATAAGGCCATTTATAAAGAGGACTACCTTAAAGTATTCTAATTTTTTAAGTTCACTTTGTAAAGGGACAGTTTATTTAAAATTAGAAAATGCTCAATTAAGCCGCTCATTTAAGATTAGAGGTGCATTTAATAAAATATTACATTTAACTCCTGAAGAAAAACAAAAAGGAATTATAACTTGTTCTTCCGGAAACCATGGCCTTGCCACAGCGATAGCCGCTAAAAAATTAAATATGGCAGTGAAAATTGTTGTTCCTGAAACTACACCCCGGAAAAAGATAGATAAGATTAAAGAATATAGTACAGAGTTGATATTGTATGGAGATTATGATAAAGCCGAACAGAAGGCATTGGAATTAGCCCGTAAAGAGGTGAAAACTTATATCTCCCCCTATAATGATTCAGATATTATTGCGGGACAGGGCACAATTGGATTAGAGATTTTGGAAGAGTTTCCGGAAGTCGAAAAAGTATTAGTTCCTATAGGAGGTGGAGGCTTAATTTCTGGTATTGCTACTGCAATTAAAAGTAAGAATCGATCCATAGAGGTTATCGGAGTACAATCAGAAGCTTCTCCAGTTATGTATGAATCCTTGAAAGCAGGAAAAATCCTAAAGTCAGAAGAGGTAAAAATTCAAGACTCCATTGCTGATGGCCTTAGTGGGGGAATCGAAGAAGGGTCAATTACCTTTAGAATAACTCAAAAGAATGTAAGCAAAGTCATTTTGGTAAAGGAAGAGAGTATAAAGAAAGCAATAAGATTACTTTGTGAGAAAGATAATCAGGTTGTTGAAGGGGCAGGGGCTGTTGGTCCTGCAGTTGTGATAGAAAATAAAGAACAATTTGAAAATAAAAAAACTATTATTATTATCAGCGGAGGAAATATTGATAATAAACTTTTTGATGAAATAACCAAGGTTTCTAAATAGGAGGAAGTAAAAAATTCTGAAAGAATTCTGAAAAATTTCAAGCAAGGCATGAATAAGTACAAATTTGAAATATATTAAAAAGGAGGAATCCATAAGTGAGTAAAGTAAGGATTTTAAACGAAGGAATCATAAAAGAATTACTTGACATTAAGAATGTAATAGAAGTAGTAAAACAGGTGTATACCCTTAAAAATTCTAGTCAAGCTGATTTGTTTCCTATTATAACTCATATTTTTGAGCCTGGAAAAGCCGATATGGATATAAAAGCCGGGCACCTTAAAGGTGAAGCTAATGTATTTGGTTTAAAGCTTGTGTCCTGGTTTGGAGAGAATATTAAAAAAGGCTTTCCTGATGTGATAGGAACAATAATGATATTTGATGGTAGAACAGGAATACCTCTGGGCATTCTAAGTGCTGAACATATAACTTGTATGCGTACCGGGTCGGCGGGAGCAATCGGTTCCAAATATCTTGCCAGAAAAGATTCGGAGAACTTTTTAATGGTTGGAGCTGGACATCAGGCATTTTTTCAAATCGCAGCAGGATTAACTGTTTTAAATAATATTAAAAAAGTTACAGTTTATGATCCGATCAATTATAAGTTTGCTGTTGATTTTTGCAACAAAGCTAAATTGAGACTAAAAAACGAAATCTTGGCAAAATATAAAGATGATAAAATTTATTCTGAAAAGTTAGCTAAAAAGTTTAATATAACTTTTGTTGCTACCGATGATATTGAAAAATCGACTGGGCAAGCAGATATTATTGTTACCGCTACTCCTTCCAGAAAACCGCTAATCAAAAAAGAATGGGTGAAAAAAGGAACGCATTTTAGCTGTATTGGCTCAGATATGGAAGGCAAACAAGAAATTGACGAAAATATTTTTTCTATGGCTCGAGTATTTGTTGATGATATAAATCAAGCTGCTAATGTCGGTGAAACAGAGATGCCTATTAAAAAAGGTATTTTTACCAAAGAAAGTATAATAGGAGAAATAGGAGAGGTAATATTGGGTAAAGTGCCAGGTCGAATTTCTAAAGATGATATTACAATATTTGATAGTACTGGAATAGCTCATCAAGATTTATTGACGGCCAACTATTTGATAAAGATTACTAAAGAAAAGGACTTAGGAACAATTGTAGAATTATAGATTATGTAAGGAGACAATTAAATGAATATAAAGAGTTTTAAAGTAGAAAGATGGTTAAACACTTACGAAAATGATGCCGATTACGAGATGGCAGAAACAGATGTCAAACCATTTACCTTAAAGGAATTGTTGGAACTTGGAGATTTTAAAAAATTAGAAGAGCAGCTCCTTAGTATAAAGTTAGGTTATAATCCTACTTCCGGGAGTGATAAATTAAAGGAAACAGTAGCTTCGCTTTACCGATATAATACAAAACCAGAAAATATACTTATTACTACCGGGGCTATAGAAGCTGATTATCATGTAACCAATTCTTTAGTAAACAAGGGAGATACAGTAATTGCTCAATTCCCCACATATCAGGCTCTTTATTCTACCGCTGAAGCCCGGGGAGCGAAGATTAAATATTGGCAAATGAAGCCGGAAAATGGATACAAACTGGATATCGACAAACTCAAAGAACTTATTGATGAAAAGACTAAATTAATAGTACTAAATATTCCTAATAATCCTACCGGAGCAATTATTAGCGAAGTACAACTTAAGACTATTCTGAGATGGGCAGAGGAACAGGATTTTTATGTATTATGTGATGAGGTATATCATGAATTGGAATTAATTAAAGGTGTTGTTCCCCCTTATGGCAGGAGTCTAAGTAAAAAGGCGATTAGTGTAGGAAGCATGTCAAAGGCATATGGATTATCGGGTTTACGCTTAGGGTGGATTGCAGGTCCTGAAGAATTGATTCAAAAAAGTTGGGAATGGAAGGAT
>JAUVOA010000105.1 GCA_030599445.1 Atribacterota bacterium
AATTGCTCCACCCAGAGCTCTAAGGCCTTATGATTTTCGGAGATACAAAAGATTGAGATAGATTAGTCGTTAGTAAATGGACCTAGCGTGGAGCGTATAGCGTTTAGCGTATATAATTAGTTAAATGGTTAGTTAGTTACTTGGTTAGTTAGTTAAGAAAATAGAACAAAGAAGCTAGGAGACAGAATTCAAAATCCAAATTAATATATTATAATATATGGTATATAGATATAGCAAAGAAGAACTAGCGTAAAGCATGTAGCGAAAGAATACATTAAAACTCAGATCGGATAAATCCGATCTCTACTTAAAAATAATAATTTATTTCATTAGAAAAAGTTTTGAATTATGGTTTTTCGTTTTTCGCTTTAAATTTTTATTTACGTTCTGAAAACTGATTACTATAAGCAATTCTCTTTTATCTAATAACTAATTAACCAGCTAACCAGGTAACCAACTAACTATATAACCAAGATGTATACGCTCTACGCTAAACGCTATACGCTAGTTTGTACGAGATACGAAAATATTACTATATTTTACGAAAGCAGGGAATTATAATAGAAAAAGATAAAAACATAAGTAAAAGCATATTAATTAATAATAAAGATGAAATAAGAGAACTATTTGGACAATATGATGAAAATATCAAATTCATCAACCAATATTTTCCCATAAAAATATCAACACAAAATGATAGCAAGTTAATTATTTCAGGAATAAAGAGTGAAACGGATAAAGCTGTAAAAATAATTGAAGGACTTCTCTCCATAATTAGGAAAGGGCATCCACTTTCTATGGCACAGGTAAAATACCATATTGAAATGTCTCAGAATAACCAGCCTGTAGATTGGAAATTATTATACAAAGACGTGATTCATGTTTTTAAAAAAGATAAAGAAGTTAGGCCAAAAACCTTAGGTCAACAGAAATATGTTGATGCCGTTAAAAAAAATGATATTGTCTTTGTTATCGGACCTGCTGGTACAGGAAAGACCTACTTAGCAGTAGCTATTGCTCTGTCTGCCTTAAAGAATAAAGAAGTAGATAGAATAATTTTGATTAGACCGGCGGTAGAAGCCGGGGAAAGTTTAGGTTATTTACCCGGAGATTTATTAGAAAAGATAGACCCCTATTTTCGCCCCTTGTATGATGCAATGTACGAAATGATGCCTTCCGAAAAATTCCAGAAGTATATGGAAAGAGGGATAATAGAAATAGCCCCTTTAGCCTATATGAGGGGAAGAACCTTAAATAATTCCTTTATTATCTTGGACGATGCTCAAAATACTACTTTAGGTCAGATGAAGATGTTTTTAACCCGCTTTGGTTTTGGTTCTAAAGTTATAATTAATGGAGATATTACTCAGGTAGATTTGCCACTTAAAGAACATTCTGGATTAACAAGAGTGGCAAAGATACTTAAAAAAATAAAAGGTATCGAATTTATATACCTTAATGATCAGGACGTGGTGAGACACAGATTGGTTCAAGAGATTATTCGCGCTTACGAAAGGGAAGATTTACGGAACCAGGGAAGGGAGTGATTCAACCTCGTGAAACCATATGAGAAATGGAATAAATGGAAAAGTAGAGATAAAATGTCAGGTAAAAATATGCAAAAGAAAAAATTAATTGATAAAAATATAATACAAAAAATATCTATATTTTTTATTTTGTTAATCGCAATTACCCTCGTTCTGTCTATTAATTTTTTTCCGGATAAGATTCTCTTAGAAGAAGGGCAAATCTGTTCTAAAGATATTTTGTCCCCGGGGGATTTTGAATTTGTAGATTTAGAGGCAACACAAAATTTAAGAGAAAAGGCTGCCAAATCGATAAAAGAAGTGTATGATTTAAATTTAGCAAATATTGAAAATGTTGAAAAACAAATAGATAATCTCTTTTCAAAGATAAAAGAATACAAAGAAAAAATAGATGAATCATCTAAAGTTACTATTGATGACATAAAGGAGAACAGTAGGAGATTGACAGATGATGAATTAAACGAAATGGCTAATGAAATAAATGAAAATTTAGGATTATATATTAGTGAACAGGTCATAGCAGGTTGTCTCCAACTGGACAATCTATCTTTAGAGAAAATAAGGGTAGACATTAAAAGTTCTATGAGAAAAATTATGGAACAAGGAATTAAAATAGATGATTTAGAAAATGCTAAAAAACAATTAATAAGAGAGATTAGCGAGATTTCCCTTGATCGTCACGATGCCCTAATTGCCAGCGATATTGCTACCTCTTTGCTTTTACCAAGTTTATTTTTAAATGAAGAAGATACAGAAAAAAGACGTCAGGAAGCCATCGCTTCAGTAGATGATGTTATAAGAACAATTCAAAAAGGGCAGATAATTATAAGAAAAGGAGAAGTGGCAACTTCGGAAGATATTGCCATTCTTAATGCTTTAGGTCTAAAAAATCCCAAGATAAATTTTTCCAACATTGTAGGAATAATTATGATTACCGCGATCTGCCTTTTAGTGGTTTTTTTATATTTAATCTATTTTTATCCTGATATTTATGAAAATATAAACAAATTGATATTGCTGGGTATTATTTCTATTTTTGTTGTTTTACTTGCTAAAATAGCAAGTCAGGCATCAGGATATTTAATGCCTATTGCTTCTGCCTCAATGTTAATCGCCATATCTTTAAGTCCTAATATTGCCATATTGCTTACCGTCATATTAGGCTTATTAATAGGATTTATTCCGGGAGGTGGATTAAATTATATTTTAGTCTCCATAATTGGTGGGATTGTAGCAATATATAGTATTCGTAAAGCTACTCAAAGGTCAAGCCTGACCCGTGCAGGGGTAATTATTGCCGGAGCTAATATAATTAATATATCAGCTTTGGGCTTAATCAACAATGAAGGTTATTATCTAATTTTACAAAATAATTTATGGGGAGTGTTAAACGGTTTTTTAGCGGTCATTTTAACTATCGGAATCCTACCTTTTTTAGAAAGTTATTTCGATATTACCACCTCATTTAAACTGATGGAATTATCTAATCCTAACCAGCCTCTACTAAAAAAAATGATATTGGAAGCACCCGGCACCTATCATCACAGTATAGTTGTGGGCAATCTATCTGAAACTGCTGCCGAAGAGATTGGAGGTAACGGATTATTAGCTCGTGTTGGTGCTATTTATCATGATATAGGTAAAATAAAAAGACCTTATTTCTTCACTGAGAATCAAGAAGCATATAAAAATATTCATGATGAGATGGAACCCAGTTTAAGCGCTTTAGTAATTGCCTCTCACGTTAAAGAGGGATTAGAACTGGCGAAAAAAAATAAACTCCCTAAGGATATAATTGATATAATTGCACAACATCACGGAACCGGCTTGATTACCTATTTCTTCCACAGAGCTTTAAAAGAAAATGGTTCAAATGTTGATAAAGTTGCCGAAGAGAATTACCGTTATTCCGGACCAAAACCACAGACTAAAGAAGCGGGGATTATTTTATTGGCTGATTCATTAGAAGCGGCAACCAGAAGTTTAACTAATCCTACAGCAACCAGAATAAAAACCCTGGTGAAAGAGATTATCCAGAAGAATTTAGAAAATGGCCAGCTGGAAGAATGTGATTTGACCTTGAAAGACTTAGACAAAATTGGAGATAGTTTTTCCCGGATACTTACCGGAATGTTTCATAGCCGGGTGGAATATCCCGATGAGGATTTAATAAAAAAAATAAAAGAAGAGAAAAAAAATAATGGAAATTCTAATAAAAAATCAGCAGAAAATAATAAAGCTAAATCAAAAAAAGATAGAAGGGATAATCAAAAAGGTTCTGCAACATCTAAAAGTTGATGAAAAAACTGAAATCAGTGTTCTATTTACTGATGATAAATTTATAAGTTTGCTAAATAATAAGTATCGAGGGATTGATAAACCAACCGATGTTTTATCTTTTAGTTTGCAGGAAGGAGCTGTTAAATCTCCTGAAGTAGAAAGTGATAAGCTTTTAGGAGATATAATTATCTCCGTAGAGACTGCCCAAAGGCAGGCAGATAACTTAAAGCATCGTATAGAAAGAGAGTTAGCAGTATTACTAATTCATGGCTTATTACACTTAACAGGTTATGATCACGAAAAAGACAAGGATTATAAAATTATGCGGGAAAAAGAGAGCGAAATCTTGAAAATATTTGATTTGTAACCTGATGTTTAATATAATAAAATTAGTTATTATATTTATTTACTTTTTAAGGTTATTTTTAAAAAAAGTAAATATGTAGAAAAAATACTTAGCATAGATTTACTGAACGAAAAGCCCTAAAAAATGGGAGGTGAAGCGTAGACCTATAAAATATTTACTTTTTGTTAGTATGTGAGATTATGTTTTAAAAAATTAGAAAAATTAAAGGAGAATCTATTAATGTTAAAAAGCAAGACAATATTAATTTTAGTATTAGTAATTAGTTTAGTAATGGGAATGCTTAGTTTTGGGATAGCTGCTGAAAGACAATTTGTGGCTATTGCTACCGGCGGAACCGGCGGAACTTATTACCCTTTAGGTGGAGCCTTGGCTCAAATGCTTTCTAATAATGTTGAAGGCTTAATAGTTACTGCTCAATCAGGAAATGCTTCTGTAGCGAATTGTAATTTAATCAGTAGAGGCCAGATTGAAACTGCTTTTTCTCAAGCTAATACAACTTATTGGTGTTATACTGCTACGGGGATATTAGTGGGTACAGAACCTATTACTAATTTAAGAGGTATTGCTTCTTTATACCCGGAAACTATTCATATAGTTGCTACCAAGGCTTCCGGAATTAAAACCATAGAGGACCTCAAAGGGAAGAAAGTTGGAGTGGGTGCGCCTAACAGCGGAACTGCTGCTGATGCTGAGATAATCTTAAACGCTCATGGTATTTCTTTTGGTGATATTAAGGCAGATTTTTTAAGCTTCAATGAAGTTGCTCAACGTTTGATAGATGGGCAAATAGATGCCGGTTTTACCACTGCTGGCTTCCCTACTTCCAGCATCATTAATATAGCTACCAAAAGAGATATTATATTGGTTCCTATGAGTGCAGAAAAGATAAATCAATTAGTTGAAGCTATTCCTTATTACGGTGCTACGGTTATCCCTGGCGGACTGTATAAAGGCGTAGATGAAGATGTTCCAGCTCTTGCTACACCCGCTTTATGGCTCTGTGATGCCAAACTATCACCTACCATAGTCTACAAAATGACCAAAGCTTTATGGGAACACCGAGATATATTAGAAAAAGTACATTCTCAGGGTAAAAATATTACTTTGGAAACTGCCCTTGACGGTATAGGAATACCTTTACATCCGGGTGCAGAATTATACTACAAAGAAGTTGGCTTGATTAAATAAGTTTAGGAAAGTAAAATCCGGGTACCATAAAATGAGAATATTTTTCTATGGTACCCGGAATCAATTTATATGTTAAAGAATAAATATGTTACACCGGTTGGATTGCTTATTGCCATAATTATTATTATAGTATTATTTATTATTCCGGTATATACCCTGGAACTTAAGTCTTTTTCTGATGGAGAATTGCATTTTATGCAGAAAGTCCAACCCGGGGATAAATTTATTTTAAAATATACTCACTCTGTTGCCCTAACGCCCGTCTGGGAAATATTTATCATTAATAAAGATTATCAAATTGTATTAATTGAAACTGATTTTCTCGATCACGGAGCAGGGCTCCCCTATACAACTTTTGAAAATGAAATATTTGTGGAAGAAGAGGGTAGATTTAAAATAAAAAATATGCACAGGATTATGCCTAACCCAATTTATTATAGAATTGGGGCGGTAAGAGAAAATATTTTCTATTTCAAAGGCGTAGAAATTAATTTATCTTCATTATTAGGGGATAGATTATTAACCCTTGAAATAGATAGGATTAATTTATTTAATTA